>CAWVVG010000177.1:0-7220 GCA_963932775.1 uncultured bacterium | reverse complement strand
ATCGTCCAACAGGCCTTCGATCTTACCATGGCCCTGAGCACAGCCGATGATTTCCAACTCGGAAGTCAACGCACACATCTCTGGATGGGTTTGTTGTGTCATCGGCGTAGCATCCCGCAATATTCCGCTTCCATCAGCGAAAACCGGGAAATCAGGGTTGCCGATGTATCCAGCATAATTTTCAACATCTGCTGGAGTAGCGGGATTGCCGGTTGCACCCTCGTAAAGGCTAAACAGGAAGCCAAATGCGATCCCTGTATCCGCGACAAACTCTTCTTGAATTTCTTGGAGACCAACTGCCTCCGCGGTACAACCCGCTCACCAAGCCGCAGTCTTGTAGATGATGTGGTACTCACCATAGAAGTCCCACATGCTGACGTCATCTCCACACTGATCAACCATCACGACGTTGGCGATCACATCGCCCACCTCATCGCCGGAAGACTCCAAGGTGCCGGGGTCGCTCTTGGGCCACCCGCATCCATAGCAAGCATCCAATGCATCGAGGGGATCGCTCTCACAATCGAACTCATCGCCGTCCGAAACTCCGTCGCCATCGGTATCGCCAAGGCTGGGGTCCGTGCCGAGTTCCGCTTCAGCGCAGTCATCGATCCCATCGCCATCCACATCGGCCTCAGCGTCACACCCTGAGCCAATAATACCGGACGCTGAGTCGCCGTCGGCGTCTTTGAGATCGCAGCTCATTAAACCGAACAAAGCAATCACTGCCGACAATCGAGTAGTCATACATCTGGACATCGTGCCTCCCAAGCTATGAACGCTCTGACTGTATCACCCAATGCGACCAATCGCTGCACATCCATGAAGTCGAACAAAAAAAATGACCCGGGCTTCGCGATGAAGGCCGGGTCACTCTCTTTCTCAGCAAGGACTCAAGATTCGATGGTCACGCTGTATCCACCGACTTCGCACACCATTTCGGTCCATTCATCCGATTCGGTCCGAACCGAGATGTACCAGTTGTCCCAGTCTGCATCTGCAAACCAGCCCTCATCGAACGGGAAGTCTTCTTCGGTGATGGACAAGCTGCCGTAGCCTTCTTTGGAAGCGATGCTGTGGGTGGTGTCCCACTCTTCAAGGTACAGGTCAAGAATGTAGTAGGTGTCTTCATGGCCATCGAGGTACACGGCGACATCGGGATCATCGGTCCAATCATCATCGGCGAACCAGGTAAACCAGTCCTCATCATAGCTGGCGTCAAAGTTCAAATCGTCGATGGTAATGGAAACGACGTCACCGCTAAACCAGTCTTCGTCGACCTCACCCAGGTCATGGGCTGTGGTCATGCCCTCATTGGGCTCGTAATCATCCATGAACTCGGTATCGAAGATGCCGTCACAGTTGTTGTCTTCACCGTCACACCATTCAGTGGCTCCTGGAAAGGTCCAGTAGTCATCATCGTTACAGTCGCCGGCTTCGACGGTCCAGCCGTCCTCATCCCAGTCGTCGAGATCCGCATCCGCATCCGCATCCGCATCCGCATCCGCATCCGCATCCGCATCGGCCTCTTCCAAACGAATCACAACGGAGTCGCTGGACTGCTCACCGCCAGAGTCAACTGCCGTGAGGGTCACTGTGTGGGTACCGGCCTCAAGCGTGGCGATTTCCAGCACAGCACCACCGCCACCGTCCGCAGGTTCGTCGCCAACTTCACCTTGGCGATCCGATGACCACTCGAGCTGAAGTAAACTGGGGGAATCGTTGTCATCAGAAACTGTCGCGAAGAAAGTGACATCCTCACCAGTGCTGTACACCTCACCATCGCTGGGACTCGAAATATTGACAGAAGGCGCCGCATTGTCGGCATCCGCATCCGCATCCGCATCCGCATCCGCATCGGCATCGGCATCGGCGTCAAAGGGGCTTCCAAGATCAAAGCCAGTGTCTGCGCCGTTCTTTACGTCACCACCGCAGGCCGCGGTGAGTACCAAAGTTAGCAAGAGAGAGGTTCGGGTTGGGGTGTGCATTGTGCACCTCGGGTTTTGGTTGGATGCCCATTTCTACACCAAACACACCCGGCTATGGGTGACGACTCTGTGACCCGACGTGACGACTCTGTGACCGCCTCAACCATCCACACGCAGACCACGTCGCAAACGTGCCCGGCGAAGAATGCCGTTTCCGGGAAGTGCAATCCACGCCTGCTCGAGCGCAGCAGTGGCCTCCTTCTCCGCACCCACCTCATCGAGCAGATCGGCGATGGCAACGATCACTCTGGCATCGTCCGTACCGCTCTCCAACATCTCGCGGGCCACGCCGAGACCCCCGATCAAGCCGTAATGGGTGAAGACCCGAAGACGACCCACCAATGCCTCGGTACGATCGGGCACTCTTACGAGGGCCTTCTCATAAGCAATCAGCGCACGGTGAGGATGTCCCGCTCGATACAACGCATCTCCAAGCTCGATCGCAGGCTGCCACGATCTGGGATGGGTCGCCGCCCGAAGCCGGGCCTTTACCAGCGCCTCCGACTCGCCCAAGACCGCCTGCTCAAGCGCCCGCTCTAAGATTGGCCGATAGCGGTCCATCGCATCAAATTTGGCTTGCAACAGAGCACGGTAAGTCACCACCCCTCGGGTCACGACCACAGCCCAGACGACCTGCGGTTCGTCTGCAATGGTGAATGCCAGGGTCAGCGCCACCCCCTGCAGCCCCACAAGCTCTACTTTAGATCGTTCAACAACCCGGGTGTCTGTCGCCCCCGAGCCTATCCGTGCGACAAGCTGTTCGGCTGCGCCGTCCGCACTGATCGGACGGTCATGCAGGGTCCGAGCCACCACCATGCTGGCATCACCGGTCGGTGAAAACCAGCCACGGTCCCCCGTAAAGGTCCAGCCTTCGCGCCAATAGCCCGGGACTGGGACGGTCCAGCTTCCCTCGGTTCGGGGCTCCAGTTCGATCAACTGCGGACCAAATATGGCAAGCACCGCTGATACAGCCACCCCCGTTGCTACCGAAGACCACCGTACGATTCGATTGCGCTTGGCGACACCAGCAGAAATCTCTGGAAAGAGCATCGTCATCAATACTGCACCACCAAACAGTCCGCCGAGGTGCCCCCAGTTGTCCACGTTCTCTGAGCTAAGGCCGCTGATGAGAGAAAATCCCAAATAAGGCACCAGAGCCCAGCCAAACTTGGTTCGGGCAGACGGTGGAATGTCATCCCAATGCTTCCACCCGAACACCACCGCCGCAGCGAGCAACCCAAAGTCACCGCCCGAGGCGCCCAAGCTGGGGCGATCCGGGGCCATCCACATGCTGAGTACACCCCCACAAAACACACTGCCGAAATATAAAACAAGCAGGTTCCATCGCCCCATCGCCCGTTCCAAATTGTACCCGGTGTAGGCCAAGAAGGTCAGATTGAACAACAGATGAGTGAAGCCAATGTGCAGAACGCCGTAGCTCAACAAACGATAGACTTCTGCCTTCTCCAGAATGCCCGGCGCCCAATTGGTGAAGTCCAGCTGCAATAGATCCTCAGCACCAGGCACCCAGCTCAAGAGGTAGATCCGAATCTGAATCCCAACCAGGATTGCCGTCACCAAAGGGAGCCCTCGTCGCCTGAACTGATCTCGAAATGCCCGTCGCCCCGGATCGACCAACTCTCCATACAATTCGAGCTTTCCTGCCGGAACAAATTCATCACCGGTGACCGCCTCAAAGCGCACGAGCACCTCGGGCGGTATCTCTCCATCGCGCACGCGGTTCTCAAACTCCTCGTAGACCATTCGCTGGATGTGGCCGCTGCGCTGGAGTTCAATAATCACCGACAATACCGCCTTTCTACCCCCACCATACTCCACGTACGGGACGGGTAGGACTTGCTCTGATAGTCCGGACCAATGAACGATGGAACACAAGGCCCCGAGTTGATTACCCCAGTCCCTGGTCCCAACAGTCAGGCGTGGGTAGATCGCTTGGCTTCCCATGAATGTCCAGCGATCACGGCTCGGCGGGCGCGCAGGGCCTCCTCACTGGGGGCCGCATCGGCCGACCCCGTTGTCTGGAAGAGCGCGGTGGGCTCCAACGTTACCGATGTCGATGGCAACCGTTTTGTCGACATGACTGCCGGCTTCGGCGTAGCGAGTGCGGGTCATCGGAACCCGAAAGTAATCAAAGCCGCCCAAAATCAAATGGGCATCCTTCCCCACGCCATGGGAGATGCCTTTCCTGACACCACCCGAATCGAGCTTATGGAGCGACTGGCTGCACTAACGGGACTGGATCGAGCCATCCTTGGAAGCTCCGGATCCGATGCGGTAGAGGCCGCACTAAAGACCGGCCGGATACTGAGCGGAAAGCCTAGCGTGCTCGCTTTCAAAGGCGGATACCACGGCCTTAGCTACGGCGCCTTGGCGGTGACTGGCTACCATCCGGGGGCCTTCAGAGGGCCCTTCGAAGACCAGATCAGCAACCACGTTCAGTATGGGGAATTCGGTGGCAAGATTCCAGACCTTCGCGACATAGGGACCGTGATCGTCGAGCCCATACAGGGTCGGGGCGGAATCCGAGTTCCACCCAGCGGCTGGCTTCAAGAATTGGCCGACAAAGCGCGGGCAGCCGGAGCCGCTCTGATTTTCGACGAGATCTACACCGGCTTTGGACGCACAGGAGACTGGTTTGCTTTCCAGACCGAGGGTGTTCGCCCAGACTTGCTCGTGCTCGGAAAAGGCATGGCAGGAGGCTTTCCGATCTCAGCCGCCATGGGCACCGCGGAGGCCATGGATGCATGGGGCGCATCCCAAGGAGAAGCGATCCACACCCAAACTTTTCTGGGGAATCCGGTGGGATGTGCCATGGCTTTGGCCTGCATCGGGGAACTCAAGTCCGTGATTCCAACGGTAACGGCCAAGGGTGAACGGCTCCGGGGAATTCTGGTGAAGCGAGGCTACACCGTTCGAGGGAGGGGGCTGATGTTGGGCATAGAGCTCGACGACACGCTCAGCGTGAGTCGCTCTCTGCTACAGCGAGGGTTCATCATCCTTCCAGCCGGTGAAGAGGCCGAGGTGTTGGGGATCACGCCGCCCTTAACCATCACAGATGACCAGTTGATTGCCTTTGTGTCCGCCCTCGACGAGGTGACCAGATGAAGGAGCAGATCCGCGCATTCATTCAAGATGGTGGCAGTTTTGAAGACTGCGCGCTCGAGCTGTATCGCTGGCAGCGGTCCAACAACCCCGAGTATGACCGATTCTGCGGCCCAGTAATCGCCCGCCACTGGAGTGAAATCCCCGCCGTCCCCACCAGCCTCTTTCGAGACCTGTCGTTCACGAGCTTTGCAATCGAAGATGCCACCACTGTGTTCCGCACCAGCGGTACCACATCGGGCAAGCGTGGCAGCATTTACCTCCAAGATACCGAGGTCTATGAGCTGGCAGCACAGACCCATGCCGAGAAATGCCTGCACAATATTCCACGCCATGGGGTCTCCTTTGTTCCCACAGCAGCAGACAGCTCCCTGGGACATATGTGTCGAAATTTCGTGCCCGATATGCCCAATTTTTTCGATGCTTCGACCGGTGTGAGATCGGTGGCCGCCTGGAAAGCCATCGCCGAAGCCGCCCAGTCGGGCGAGCCACTGTTCATTCCGGGTACAGCCTTTGCTCTCGCTGACTTGCTGGATGCAGAGCACAGCCCCGTTTCCCTCCCACCCGGTTCGATCGTTATGGTCACAGGTGGCTTCAAAGGACAACGGCGTTCCGTTCCAGCCACCGTACTCCACAACCAGCTGGCCCGAAGTCTCCCTGGTGCCCAAGTCGTCGGCGAGTACGGAATGAGTGAACTCTCGAGCCAGCTATGGGCAGTCCCGGCAGACTCTCCTTTTCACCCACCTCCATGGATGCGAATCCTGGCCGTGGACCCCTGGACTGGGCAACCCGCCACTCGCGGATTGCTCCGCTTCTTTGACCTTGCCAACTACCAAACGGTGGGTGCCATCGAGACGGCAGACCTGGGTGTAGTCCACCCCGATGGAAGTGTGAGTCTCGAGGGTCGGTTGGAGGGTGCCATCCCTCGGGGCTGCAGCCTAACCGTGGAAGAAGCCGATGCTTGAAGCAACCCTTCAAGCGCTCCAGAATTTGCGGGCTCAGCCTGCAGGTCCCCTGAGCCAAGGCCTCAGTCATAGCAATGCACAAGAGTGCTTAAATCAAGCGATTCGACCGCTCAACTCAAGCAGCCTCGCCGCAGGTGTTGCTGCGGCGGGACCCCTGCCAGACACCATTGGGATCATTGTTCCCCATGGTGTATTCACGACGCCCATCGAGTGGACTGCGCTGGCCATCGCTGGTGGCTCAAGGGTTCATCTAAAGGCACCGAACCGCGACCCAGCACTGGTCCGGACACTGTCGGAAGTCTTTCAAAAAGAAGGTCTTCCGGTAACCTGGAGCAACCAGCGTGAGCTGCCACCAGTGGACGCCGTCGTGGCTTTTGGAAGCGATGAATCCATCGACGCCATCGCAAAAGCCCACAGCAATGTGCCCATGGCACGGTATGGCCACCGGTTCAGTCTGGCATTGGTCACCGGTGATCCCGAACAGGCAGCCCGGGCCCTCGCTACCGATCTCGCTCGCTATGACACACGTGGATGCATGGCGCCGACCGCCATTTTCTGTACCGGCGATGGCATCGCTCTCGCTGAGGCCCTTGCCTCAGCCATGCAGGAATCCGAACATCGGTGGCCTCGCGGAACAATCGACCCAGCGCTCGGGCCCGAGTGGCGACGACGGTTGGGGCTGGCCCGGGTCATGGGTCACACTTCTGCCGGTGCTCAATGGGCAGTGAATGTGATGCAGCCAGCATATTTTACGCCCATGTCATTGCCCCGGATGGGTACCATCCATCCGATCCAAGACGTACACTCCCTTCGTCAGATTCTGGCGCCCTGGACTCCTTGGCTCTCCACCCTGGGTACGGACACCGAGGGTGTCACCATCGACGGTATCCATCGAGTGTGCCCATTGGGCTGGATGCAGGCCCCACCATTTCCTCGGGATCACGATGGACGTCCCATGCTCAGCGGTCTACAATCACCGCCCGGAGAAATCTAATGCGACTTGTTTTGTTTGTTGGTGTTCTGACACTTGGTTGTAGCGGTAAGGGAACCATTGATAGCGGTGGTGTCGGAGCGGAAAATACCGACGCAGATGCCGACGCAGATGCCGACGCAGATGCCGACGCAGATGCCGACGCAGATGCCG
>CAWVVG010000176.1:0-7222 GCA_963932775.1 uncultured bacterium | reverse complement strand
AGAATGAGGCATCAACCTGTTCGATACTGGCATCAAACTCTCCTGATTCGAGGGTGGGCGATTCGTCATCATACCTACCTTGGACCAGCATAAACCGGGTATCGCCCGCAACAAGGCTCTGGTACACAACCGCATCGTAGTAATAGAAGGAAGTAAATATCCCAAAGCTCCACGACTCATCACACTCGTTGTCGGCCGAGGTCCCGAAGGAATCACACGAGGTGCCCACAACAATCGTTGGGTACCAGCTTTCACTGGGATCACCAGCCGAGAATTGGTAGCAACCGGTAAATTCAGCCGTATAGGCAAAAGTGAGATCCGACGACGTTGCCCACCAAGGTGTACAGCTTGAATACGGATTCGTATCGCTCTCATCCGACGTGTCGTCGCTAAAGTCGCCCATCACACGGCCACCGTCCGCACATGACATGTCTTCACACACATCATTGAGCAAACCTGGCGTACCCAGCTCGCCGCTATCCAGTTCCGTCTGTTGGTTGCAATAAGTATCGGAGGTAAAAAGCCCGAAGCTCCCTCGGTACTCGAACCCGTACGCGATGCCTGCGGAGGCAGTGATCCCGCCAATTGTATATGCGCCAATCGAGTGAATGCTTGTTTCGCCCATTTCCAGATAGAACGCAAAGCCATCGTTGACCAGAGTAAAGTCTCCCCAGCTGTATTCGTAGTCCACCGCAATGCCGCCGTTGGTGTCCTCATCAGCGTTCACACCCAAGATGACGTACTCACCTGAGTCCACTGATAGATCTTCATCGATGGTCATATCCGCGAAGTCGGACCCGCTGCGCCTCAGCGACCAGCCGACCATATTGATGGAGCGATCCGAATCGTTGTAAAGCTCGACCCACTCCCCGGCGCTATCTCCAACAACTAAAGGATTCGCCATCACTTCGTTAATGAGAATATCTCTGCTTCCTATGAAGTCTTCGTCGACAAGAATGTCGCAATCGTTGTCGTCCCCATCGTCGAACTCAGGGGCCTCTGGGTAGATATCGTCGTCGTAGTCGTCGCAATCGTCGCCACCGACCACTTCAGAGTCGTGCCCATCGCCATCGAAATCGGTCAGGTCCGAGCCATCGCAGTCGTCGTCGACGCCGTCATAGGCCGTCTCCGTGGCCGTGGTAGAGATGCTTGCATCCTCGTCGTCACAGTCCGTTCCACCGGTGATGCCATCCCAGTCCTCACCGTCACCATCCACGTCCGTAAGGTCCGCACCGGAGCAGTCTTGGTCAATGCCATCGTAGGCCACCTCGACCGCTCCTGGGTAAGAGGATGCATCGTCGTCATCGCAGTCTGTACCGTCAACCGCAAGGCCATCGTACCCGTCGCCATCCACATCGGTGAGGTCCGAGCCATCGCAGTCGTCGTCGATGCCGTCATAAGGCGTCTCTTCTGCACTGGGGCTGATGGTCGGGTCGAGGTCGTCGCAGTCGTCGCCGCCCTCCATCGCTGTGCCATCGTGTCCGTCATCATCCACATCGGTGAGGTCGGTGCCAGAACAGTCTTGGTCGATGCCATCGTAGGGTACGTCTTCTACACCGGGGTGAATGTCGGGATCGGCATCATCGCAGTCGAGTCCGCCCGCTTCAATCGCGTCCACTCCGTCGCCATCGATGTCGGTGATGTCAGCGCCGTCACAGTCCTGATCGATGCCATCGTAGGGCACTTCCTCAGCACCTTCATAGACAGAAATGTCTCCATCATCGCAGTCGGTGCCATCCAAGACTCCAACCCAGGCCTGGCCGTCGCCGTCCACGTCCGTGAGGTCCACTTCGTCGCAGTCTTGATCGATGCCATCGTAGGGCACCTCTTCCGCACCGGGGAACACGGTACCGTCGGAGTCATCACAGTCCTCGTCCACATTGAAGCCATCATCATCGGCATCCACGGAACCCGTGCCTGTGTCATCCGCGTCGGACGATCCATCGGCATCGGCATCGCCAACTTCAAGACCGGTATCTGCCGGAACCTTATTGCTTCCCGAAGTACAGCCTATGGACAGTCCAGCCACACAAAACCAAGTAAAAAATCGCATGCATTCTCCCAATATCCAAAAAGTTCAGACACCACTTAGAGCATCATCCGAACATAGGCAAACACCCGGTACCATCAGGGAGAAATATTAATCGGATATCGAAAACTAAAACCACCGGCGATGTCATGTGCAGGAAAGGCCACCCG
Organism: uncultured bacterium; assembly: GCA_963932775.1. Taxonomy (GTDB): domain Bacteria; phylum Myxococcota_A; class UBA796; order UBA796; family UBA796; genus UBA796. The sequence continues at coordinate 5,023 of CAWVVG010000176.1, read as the reverse complement.
CCTCAAACCACCGGTCATGCAGCTGAGAACCGGCCCCTTAAGCCCGTCTCCATCAAGCACTCGAATATCAGAAACCAAGCCCGTACATGCCACGGTGATCTCCAAATTCACAACTGCCGTGGGCCACGACCCCGAGAAGCAGTCACCCAGGGTCGGCAGAAATGTCTTCATCGGCCCGCGTACTTGAGCCACTGAGAGTCCCTCGGAGCCCTGAATGTCCACATCGTCTAGGTCCAACTCATCCAAGGATGGACCCTTCAAACACGGCTTGGGCTTGGGCATCCCTCTGGACCCAGATGACGGTTTGGCCGCCGGTTTCCGAACACGGGCTTTTGCCTCAACACGCTGAATGGGCAGACTACCCGCCTCTATCGTCAGCACCTGTCCCACCTCGATCTGGTCCCCCGTCAGCTCATTCCACCGTTGAAGGTCCTCAACTGTGACCCCGTACGCCCGGGAAACCTTCGTCAAGGTGTCACCCCGAACGACTGTGTAGGTCAGCGTGGCCTCATCGCCAATCCAGGTACAACCAGAACATAGCAATGCGGCGATCAGGAACCATCGAGACATGCAGTCATGCTAACAAATTGGACCGACTTACTCGACCCGAAGATGGTCAATACTCACAGCGCTCGTGCGAACCGTGCTGCCCACATCGGTGATGAACAGCGAGATGGTGGCATCTGGTCCCAGAGTGTTGAAGTCCGTGAGGGTGTGGGTCCGCCATTCGCTGGCTTCGGCACCCACCAAGCCCGGAAAGGATGCATCGTAGGAGTTTTCTGTGCCAACTCGATTTACGCTCGTCACTTCCTCGAAGGCAACTCCAGCCCGCCCATGGGCCACGACCAAGAAGCTATCGTCGTGGACCATGCCTACATTCTCATCGAACTCCTCGGATACAAAGCGGTAATCAAAGCGCAAGATAGGCTCATCGATCACCGGCATGGGCTGAGAGGTCACAAAGCTGCTCGTTCCACGAACCGAGGCATTGCCCAAGACCTCTCCCGTGGTCATCAACAGCCGTGAGACGCCATCCGTAGCACCCGTCGGCCCGGCTTCTTCATCGGTGATGGCAATGTCCCCAAAGCCGATAAAGTTGTCCGTGAAGTAGGTGTACTCGCACTCAACACCCTGGGGCACCACCGGCTTCTCAAAGCTGAGATTGGGGCTGCCGGCCATCGTGGGCTCGTACGGCCCAGTATGGAATTCCCATGACACCTCGCCACCCATGATCTCCACCCGAACCTGAACCTCACCCGCCACATCGTATGGGTCTACGGGAGCAAAAGCGATCACACTGGTGTCCCCACGGTCAATGGACAACAGGTCTCCCTCCACCTTCCAGCCATTCGATGACACATCGTACTCATCGATGTCGTCGATGGAGTAGCCTTCCTCAAGAAAGGTCAAAATGGGCGTGTAGACGCTCACATTCCGGGCACCAGGAGGGGGCACGGTCTGCACCAGTGCATCGCTCCCAAGCTCGGCATGGGTTTCCTCATCGCAGCGGCCCCAGGCCTCAATTGTGGCCGAACCCGCTCCGGGCCCAGCCTCACCGCCGCCGGAGACAAACCCGTGCTCAGGCTTGTTTTGACAACCCACAAAGAAAGCACCAAAACTGGCAAACCAGAACACGGCCCGCATAACCACCCCTGTCTTCTTGATTATATAGGACAAAGGTGCTGTTCGGGGCCACCCAAACACTGCTCATAATTCAAAAAATACTGAATCCAATGGGTCGTCGCGCCAATCACAGTGAACATGGCTCGAATACAGCTTGGTAAAGCCAGCCCCCAAGTCCTCGCAAATACTAAGAAGTTCCGCCAAACCCACCGTCTCCGAGTGCATGTCCATGGCATCGCCATACATGTGGCGGCTCCACTCAGCGCCACCGACCCCCTCGTTGTAGTCAACGTTTCGATAGCCTGAGTGAGTAAACAAAGGCCCGCCGCTCGCTTCGCGCACAGCCTGAAGACTCTCCACAGCATGCACCTGATACAGACCGAATTGCCCTTTGTCTTCGTGCATCAGCTCACCCAAGGCAAAATTTGCTTCCAGGTCCACACTGTGATCCGCAAGGGTCAGATCGATAAACCGAAGCGGCTGAGTGTATTGAGGATTCCCCTCAAAGGGCTCCGGGTATTCATACGCAGCCCCCATCTCAGGAGTGTGATCCACCAGCCCAAAGCAGGCTGTGTAGTCGCCATCAGCACCGGGGTAGCAGACCTCCACACCAGACTCTGGCGCCTCGACGGGCGGTTCGCCGGTGTCGTCGTCACTTGGCTCGTCGTCGTCATGGGGATCGTCGCCATCGGGTGAATCGCTGACCCCAGGATCGAATTCATCTTCGCCCTCCCCACCTGGAGGATGAGGACCTTTGCTGCAAGAGAAAACCACCAGACTGAGCGCTGAAAGAGACCGGAAATACATCATCTATCGAACATAAACCGAATGAACCCGAGTGGCTCTCGTCGGTTCCTATGTCTCGATACTGAGAATCACGGACAACCACTGGAGAAACAATGAAGTCTCAAGCTCTCTTGCTAATCGCGGCCTCACTTTTGGTCGGCTGCATCATTGAAATCGACAACCCGAAGGACCTATGGGGAGACACAGGAGCCCCCTCGGACATGGAAGATGATGAGGTGGGTGGACTCCAATTTACACTGACGCCAGACAGCCTAAGGCTGGGTGAGACAGCCGAAATAATGGTGAGGTCCACGCCGGTCATTGAGTTTGAGTTGGTATCGGCCGTCCACGCGCTGAACGGACTCGAGGTCGTAGACTTCAAGCCAGTGGAGGGCGGTCTCCTCGTATTGCTGGCGGCACCGAGAGACATCGGCCCGGGTCCAGCGACCCTGATGCTGGAATACGCTGACGGAAGCTTCGATCTGGCGAAGGAAGCGATCACGATCGTCGACCCTGCTGCGGAAGCTGTGGAAGAAGATACTGGACTCGTTGAAGACGAGCCCTCCGAATAGCCACCACCACCGCCCATGGTTTGGGCCGTGGCCAACATCTCGCTGCATCCGTGGAGGCTCCCCACCCAGGGGAAAACTCTCCACGGATGCATCGGTTTTGAGGCGGGTATTTAACCGTGACCCAGCCACCTTTTTGACCCCGTTCGTGCACGAACTCACCAAGACTTGGGCAGCGTAGGTTAGGGCTGGGTTGAGTGGTATGGAACATCTTGGCTTCGAAACCAAGAAAGACTGCGCCACACGGAACACAGCAAAGCAGGGGGAGAACAAAAAAGAGCACCGTGGATGACCTTAGAGACTCCACAGCCTGAGCCCCAAGCGGCACTACCACCCCCCTTTCCAACGCCCGGGACTGGACAATCGTTGCGGCAACCGCACGTCCCAGCCACCCTCACCAGAGGAGCGACACGTACCACTATGAATGTTCCTGAACCCCTGCTTCCGTTGTACGACGACGGGTTCATCTTGTCCGTGACCCGCCCGCTCATGAGTGGGAAAGAGGCCTCGGTGTACCTGGTCGAGACCCGCGAAGGCCAGTGCGTCGCAAAGGTATACAAAGACGCAAACAATCGGAGCTTCCGTCAACGTGCAGACTACACGGAAGGTCGCCAAGTACGAAACACGCGCCAGCAGCGGGCCATGTCAAAAGGGTCCAAGTACGGCAAAGCCCTGATTGAGACCGAGTGGCAGCAAGCTGAAGTCAGCGCGCTGTATCGACTGCATGAGGCCGGCGTCCGGGTGCCAACCCCCTTCCATTACAGCGACAATGTATTGCTGATGGAGCTAATCACAGATGAGCATGGCCAACCGGCTCCCAGGTTGTGGGACATAGAGATCCCCAAGACAGACGTCTACGACCTCCAGAAGTACTTGGTCCGGCAGTGCGTGCGCATGCTGTGTGCCGGCATGGTCCACGGAGACCTGTCCGAATACAACATTCTCATGTCGGGCGATGGTCCAGTGATCATCGACCTGCCACAGGCCACCGACGCGGCCCACAATCGAAACAGTGAGCGACTGTTCCTGCGGGACGTACAGAACCTCAAGAACTACCTGGGTCGGTTTGATTCTGGGCTGCGCAACAGTCAGTACGGGAAAGAAATCTGGGCCCTGTACGAGTCCGGCCAACTGCATCCCGAGTCACCGCTCACCGGTCGGCACAAGCGCCAGAGCCGACAAGCCAACACCGAGAGCGTCATCGCAGAAATTCAAGCCGCTGCTGCGGAGGCCCAGGCTCGGCCCATGAGCGCCTACCAGGAGAAGAAGCAACGCAAGGCTGAGGAGGCGCGTGCGGAGGCGGAACGGGCCGAACGGGAAGAAATCAAGCGAGCGAAAGCCCACGCAGAACGCCAAGCAGAACGCCAAGCCCAAGGAGGGAGAAGGCCCCGCTCTGAGCGGCGGGACCAGCCACAAGGACAGCAGCAGCAGCAGCAGCAGCAGCCTGCCGGCGACCCCAATAAGAAGCGCCGTAGACGCAGGCGAAAAAGGCGCGGACCCAAGCCCGATTGATTGGGCTAGGTACCCCAGTCCTCTGGTACCACGAAGAACATCTCCTCAGCACTCTCGCGGCACGACAAGCAACTCCACAGCTGGGCGGACTCGAGGGGTGTTGTACCAACGGCTTCTCGGAGTTCTGTGACTACAATGCCCATATCGGTGGGCCCGCACCAGGGGCCAAACCACAGGGGACGCTGGCGCTGAACCCAAGTTGTATGGGGTCGAGACCGAGCAAGGTCTGGAATCTGGGATGGCCGAAGCCAGCGCCCTTGAGCGGTTTGGTGACCGCCAGTGGCCCGTCGGGCTCCTCCACCCCAAGGGCCAAAGAGCACCCCCTGCACCATCAGCCGGTGGCGGTGGATCTCGTCCACTCCCAGTGACTTCAAGAGGGCGTGGGCTTGGGGTGTTTTTGAAAGCGGCAGCTGGTGGGTAAGCATGCGATTGAGCTTCGCGTCAAGGCGATCCCGACCCCTTGGACCCAGCCAGCTCGGCCAATCGAGCCCGTCGTCGCATTGCAGAAACAGCTTGTAGGCAAGTTCCCAGTG
>CAWVVG010000175.1:0-7226 GCA_963932775.1 uncultured bacterium | reverse complement strand
AAGATGGCTCCTCTGTCTCCTACTCAGGCCAAATCATGCGACAAGCACTCATCACTGAAATGAAGGCCTACCTCGGTGATCTGACCGAACGCATAGACAGCGGTGACTGCATCCCTGCCCCTGGTGAAGTGGAGGCCGACCTGCTGTTCTACTTCGAGTTTGATTCTGAAGTGGGCGGTGACCTTGCGCTGATGTCTGTTCCCGACAACTCGGAACAAACCACCTTCAACGACATCTCAAGTGGCAAGAATCTTATCGGCAAGATTGCGGGCAATGACCCAGCCACAGACCACCGAGACTGGTCAGCTGAGTTCACAGGCTGGGCACACCCTGACGTGAGCTCTCCAGAGAGCCTTGTGCGCCACTGGATCAGCGAGATTGACGCGGCTGCTGTTGCCCGTGCTGCTGGCACCATTGAGGGAAACGCCGTCTACACCACAGCCGATGGGGTCAACCGCCAGCAGCTCCTCCAGAAGTTTCTGATGGGTGCGGTCACCTTCTCACAAGGCGCTGACGACTACCTGGACTGGTCCACGGAAGGCAAGGGGCTTCTTGCAGACAACACCGAAGCTGCCGGGGAAGGCAAGGCCTACTCCGCACTCGAGCATGCTTGGGATGAGGGCTTTGGCTACTTCGGCGCAAACCGTACCTTTGGCCTGATGACCGCAGCAGACATTAAGGCCGATGGTGGTCAGGATGCTGACGACGACGGAATGATCGACCTCACCAGCGAATACGTCTGGGGAGCCAGCATGAACGCAGCAAAGCGGGACGTTGGTGCCACAGTCGAGACCGATATGGTCGGAGATGCTTGGTTGGGTTTCCAAGGTGGCCGTGCAATCATTGCAGATGCTGATGGCGCCCTTTCCGACGACGACATGACCGCCCTTGAGGAGCACGCTTTGCTTGCCGTCGGCACATGGGAGATGGCGGTTGCTGCGACAGTCATTCACTACATCAACGCCATCAATGGCGACCTTGGGGCCGTGGGTACAGAGGCATACAGCTTCGATGATTACGCGAAGCACTGGGGTGAGGCCAAGGGCTTCGCTCTGTGGTTCCAGTTCAACCCACACAGCCTCATGACCGATGGCGACTTCGCCGAGCTACACGATCTCTTGGGTCAGACTGCTCCTGGCTACGTCCCCGAAGGCACAGAAGACCCGGTGACGTACATCAATGGTCTGATGACCGCCCGCGAGATCATCTGCACTACCTACGCATTTGAGGCTGACAATTGCTCAAACTGGTAACGAATTGCGTGGCTTTAAAAATGATGGCTCCCCGCTGTTTCGTTCTCAGTTGGGCCATCTTCTCGACCCACACACAATGACCACACCACTCAAACCGCTTCACCGGCTCCAGAATGACAGGTTCAACGGAACAAAGAATGGCATCCATTAGCAACCAGAACACCACATCTTCATGGTCCGTCTTGGCCGCGCTCGCCCTTGCAGCAGTCGCCGTTGAATTCGGCTGTGGGGCGGCGGATAAAACCGAGGCCCTCCCCGAAGATGTCCGAGACTCCTTGGTTGTGATGCTGCAAGACCTCTGGCCCGAGGTTGTACAGAAACAACTCGATGGTGCGAGAGATGCGGCTATTGCACTCCACCTCTCGGCCACTGAGTGGTCGACACAGAGCAATTCCGAAGACCACCGAGGGGCAGTCCAGACTGCTTGGTTCCAGGCCATGACTGCCTGGCAAGCCGTAGAAACCATGCAGATAGGTGCCGCAGGGTCCTCACTGAGCGTGGTCGGCGGCCAAGACATTCGTGACGAGATTTACAGCTGGCCACTCACCAACCAATGCCTGGTCGACCAGCGCACTGCTCGCCTCGAATTTGAAGCTGAGGGTTTTTTCGAAGACACGCTGGTCAACTCCTACGGCTTGGATGCACTCGAGACCCTCCTGTTCTCGACACCCAATGAGCACAGCTGTCCATCACAGGTCCTCCCAGCATCACAGTGGGAAGACCTCGGCGAAGATGGAGTCGCTCAAGCACGGGCAGACTATGCCGTGGTGGTTTCCAGCCACGTCGTCGTCGACATCAACCGCATTGAAACGGACTGGGAAAACAGCTTCAACGCAGACATCTCAACCGCCGGTCAGGAAGGCTCATCCTTCGACAGCGAGCTTGCTGGGGTCAACGCCGTGTTTGATGCCCTGTTCTACCTCGAGACTCAAGTAAAGGATAAGAAGCTCGGCTGGCCGCTCGGGCTTAGCGACTGCGGTGTCGATGACTGCGCAACAAAAATCGAGACCCCCATCGCAGGCGGATCCCATCTGTGGATAGCAGCCAACCTAAGGGGCTTCAGGAGCCTGTACACAGGTAGTGAGAGCCTCGGCCTCTACGACTTACTCGTCGCGGTCGGTGAGCAATCGCTCGCAGATGAGGTCCTCACCAGTCTCGATGATGCCGACCAAGCGCTGGCGGACCTGACGGACCCGCTGGATGAGGCCTTGGTATCTGACCCCGACGCCTTGGTTGCAGCCCATACGGCCGTAAAAAATCTCACTGACCTGCTCAAGTCGGACATCGCTGCGGTACTGACGCTTCAGGTTCCCCAGGAGGCGGCGGGTGACAATGACTGACACTCTCTGGCACATAGGGGGACAAATCCTCTTGCCCCTGACCGACCCCACCAGCAGAACGTTCTTGCCTTTCCTTCTGCTGGCGGCATTGGGTGCGTGTGTCTTTCACCGATTGAAGCATGGCCGATCAAGCTGGAAAGCAGCGCTCGCTACCCACACTTGGCGACACCCGTCCTCGTTGCTGGATCTCCAACTGCTCCTGGCCCGCCGCCTGCTCGCGATTGTCGGCGTAGTGCCCGTCATCGGCGGGGCCTGGTGGCTTGCAATCCGAGTGTCGACTTCACTAGATCAATGGTTCGGCCTGCCTGAGCCGCCCACACTCTCAACTGGAATAATGACCCTCGCCTACACGGCCGTATTGTTCATCGTCTGGGATGCAAGCCGCTTTATTCTTCACTTGGCCATGCACAAGATACCGGTGCTCTGGCAATTTCATCAGGTTCATCACTCCGCCCAGGTTCTCACCCCGCTCACCTTTCATCGCATCCACCCGGTCGAGAGCGTCCTGTACGGATTGAGAGGAACGCTGGCGACTGGGCTAATGGCTGGCCTCGCATTCTGGATGTTTCGGGGGGCGGCCACCGAGTACACCATCATCGGTGTACACAGCGTAGGTTTTGTCCTAAACGCACTGACTGGCAACCTCCGCCACAGCCATGCTTGGATTCGCTTCCCCACCAGCGTGGAGCGATGGCTGTTGAGTCCGGCCCAGCACCAAGTGCACCATGCACTCGACGCGAAGCACCACAATGCCAATTTTGGCACCTGGATCGCCTGCTGGGATCGTCTATTGGGAACCCTACAGACAGCACCAGAGCAGCCCATCTCGGAAGTCGGGCTGGTTGAGTCAAACCACAACCCACAGCTGCTGATTTCGGTCCTGCTGGCCCCGGTGCACAGTGCACTCCGATTGTCTCGCCCTTCACGTCTCGCAAGTGCAGCAGCACTCTTGCTCGCCCTACTCCCCTCACTCGCGCACGCCCAAGATGACGATGAGGACGACTCCGACGACGGCACAATGATCGTCACTGCGGAGCGGGGCACTACCCGGGTCGCGGGGTCTGCTCATGTGATCAATGAGGAGGAACTTGAGCGGCATAAATACACCGACATCCACCAGGTCCTCGCTTCAGTACCCGGCGTGTACCTCCGTGGAGAGGATGGTTTTGGCCTCAGGCCCAACATCGGTCTGCGCGGAGGAAACTCTGATCGCAGCGCCAAAATTACACTGATGGAAGACGGGGTACTCATTGCCCCTGCACCGTATGCAGCGCCCGCCGCCTACTACTTCCCCATGCCCATACGCATGACTGGAGTGGAGATCATCAAGGGCTCTGCAGCCATTCGGCACGGCCCACAGACCATCGGCGGCGCAATCAATCTCCTGACTCGGCGCACACCGACCGATGGCCTCATCGCGGAGATCGACACCGCCTATGGCTCCAACAACACGCTCAAGACACACGGCTACTCCGGCTACGGTACGGAGCGATGGGCCGTTCTCGGAGAGGTTGCCCACTTGTCTAGCGACGGCTTCAAGGAGATCGACGGGGGAGGAGACACGGGCCTTCAGCGGCAGGACGCCATGCTGAAGGGCCGGTTTGGTTCCGATCAAACTGAGGACATATACACCGACTTTGAGCTCAAGCTTGCCTATGGACGTGAGGTCTCCAACGAGACCTATCTCGGCCTCACAGCCTCCGATTTCTATGACAATCCAAACCGGCGCTACACTGCAAGCTTTGGTGACAAGATGGGTTGGGAACACCAGCAAGCAAGCCTCACATGGCGACTGCTGGTAGCCCAAGACTTCGACCTCAGGACCGTCTTTTACCACCACGGGCTGGACCGACAATGGTTCAAGGTCAATGGACTATCCAACGGCCAGAGCATCCATGAGTTGCTGTATCTCAACCCTGATTCGGGAAGCGGTGAGGCTTCACTTGCGATGCTTCGGGGAGAGGCCAACAGCGACGATGTGAACGCATGGGTGCTCAAAGGAACCAATGACCGTCAGTTTAAGAACTACGGCGTCCAGACTGTGGGGCATTGGCGTGTCGATAACGACATCATGACCAATGAACTGGAGTTTGGTGTCCGTTGGCACAAAGATGATGTACTTCGAAACCACACCCAGAGCCCTTGGCAGATGACTGAGGGTACGCTCACCCAGACGGACTCGGAACTGGAGACTACCCTCGACAGTCACAATGATGGCTCCGCAATCGCACTGCATCTGCACAACCATTTCACTGTTGGCCCCCTCTCGGTGCTTCCCGGTATCCGGCACGAGCGCATCATCACCCGCACCGGTACCCGTCAAAGCGGCCCTGAAGATCCGCAGACACACAGCATCTGGCTTCCAGGCATTGGCGTGTACCTAAAGCCCTCCTCTTGGTTCAGTGTTCTGGCTGGAGCCAACAAAGGCTTCAGTCCGGTTGCACCCGGAAGCGCTGAAGGAACCCTGCCTGAGACCGCATGGAACTACGAGACTGGGGTTCAACTGAGCCTGCAAAACTCCCGCGCTGAGGTGGTCGGCTTCTACTCAGACTACGAAAACCTCACCGGCCAATGCACCCTTTCAGGCGGCTGCACAGATGACCAATTGGACACCCAATTTAACGGGGGAGAGGCCGTAGTGAAGGGTGTCGAGACCACTCTCGGGCAAGTAGTGGCCTTGGGACTCGGCATCGACATCGACATGGATGCCACCTACGCCTGGACTGACGGCCGCTTTTCAACCGACTTTGTGTCCCAGTTCCCTCAGTTCGGAACCGTAAGTACAGGGGACCTATTGCCCTATGTACCGGTCCACCAAGGGTCGGCTGGCCTGGCATTGATTCACACAGCGGCCACGCTGTCCGCCAAGGCTACGGGCCGTTCGGGTATGCGCGACGTCGCAGGCAGCGAGGACGACCCAACGGCCCCAGCCATCGAGTCGGCCATCACGCTCGATATGGGTGCGGAGTACCGCATTGGCCAACACCTGGCCTTGTATGGGACCGGCACCAACCTCACCGGTCAGCGCAGCATTGAATCATGGCGCCCTCTTGGCGCCCGACCCAACGCGCCTACCCGATGGATGGTGGGCATCAAGGGAAGCCTCTAAACACATGGGCACCCAATCCAAAGCTTGGACCATCTTGGGAGCCACACTCATTGTGCTGCTCGTGGCCGTGCCGTTGGCTGGGTTGGGCTTGGCGGTTGTGGACAGACCCGCAGACCCGCTGACTGGCCTCAGCCCCACACTCTCGGAGCTCATCGACCGCGCGGGTATATGGATGCTCTTGGCCCGCTCCATACTGTTGTCCATTGCGGTCTCCATCGGTGCGGTGCTCATCGGTGGCTGGTTGGCCTGGGTCGAGCACCGAACAAAAGCACCACGTTGGTGGGTGGTGTTGACCCTCCTCCCCTTGGCCATGCCAAGCTATCTGGTGGCCGCAACGGTCCGCTCAGCCCTCTCTCCTGGGGGATGGATCGGCGCCACCCTCCACACACCCCACATGACGGGTTTCGCGATGGCCACAGTGGTGCTCACCGTGATCACGGCACCCTTGTGCCAACTGATCATCGGCTCAGCGCTACAGCGCAGCTCAGCCGCAGAAGAAGAGGCCGCCCGTTGCTTGGGTGCCAGCCCAGCCCAAGTATTCCGAGATGTCACCCTGCCCAGACTCCGACCCGCCATTGGGTTCTCAGCACTCATCGCACTCCTGTACACCATCAGCGACTTTGGTGCGGTTGCGGTCCTGGACGTACCTGTGCTCACGTGGCGCTTGTACCTGGCCGTAGAGAGCCAAGACATTGCCCAGGCCACCGTTCTCGGGGCCGCCACCTTGCTTGCCTTGTTGCCCCTGTTCGCGGCCGCCAGGTGGCTGAGGGGTGGCACCATTGACCCGGGCGCTGCAAACATCCGACCGGTGAAGCCCACCGCTCTATCCCTTCCGGCACGACTCCTTTCGGGCATGGTGCTGACCTTGGTGGTGGGGGTCGGTGTGGCCATACCCATCTCAACCTTGGCGCTCTGGGTCGGCGATGGCCTTGCCCGGGGATTGTCCTTTGTGAATCCACTCGGCGCACTCACCGACACCTTTTTGATGGCCACGGTGGGCGCAATCCTAACGACACTGCTCGCGGCGCTGCCCGCTTGGACCGTGGCCGAACGACATCGCCGCGGCAAGAAATCCGGCTGGATGGAGGATGGCGTCTATCTGACGTCTGCATTGCCCGGCATCTTGCTCGCACTGGGGTTGATCCTGGCGGCCCTTCGTTTGACTGCGCACATGCCGACTGGGTCCTATGGGGTCCTTCTCGGCAGTGGAGTCCTCCTGCTGCTTGGATACAGCACCCGTTTTGTAGCCGAGGTCTTCGCCCCGCTTCGTGTCGCGTTCTCCGGCCTCGACCCCCGTCAAATAGAGAGCGCTGCGGTGCTCGGAGCTGGACCCATCAGGCGACTGCGCACCGTGATCCTTCCCGCGGTGAGCCCGGGAGTAGTGGTCGGACTGCTCATCGGCTTCAATGCCATCGTAAAAGAACTGCCTGTGACCTTGCTCTTGGGCGGAGCCACCGGCCTCAAGACCCTGAGCTTCCGGGTCTGGGACCGCTACAATGAATCGCTGTGGCACGATGCGGGGGT
>CAWVVG010000174.1:0-7229 GCA_963932775.1 uncultured bacterium | reverse complement strand
CGGGAGAAAAGTCTTCACCCTCGATCAGCAGATTGACTACCGCTCGCACTTCTTCACCCTCGGCGCCCGCCAGGGCTGCGACGTGGCGGGCATGCATGCGCATGTGGCCACGTTGAATGCCTTCGGTGGCCAAGGCCTTGAGGGCGCCCAAGTTCTGTGCCAAGCCCACCGACGCCATCACTCCGGCGAGCGTGCGGGCCCGAGGGTTTCCGAGAATTTTGAGATTGGCGGCCACGGTCGGGTGGCTCTTTATGGTGCCTCCGACCGTTCCTACCTGCATGGGAAGCTCGATGGTTCCATGCAGTGCATCGTCGATGACCTTCCAGGTGGTCAGGCTGCGGTATTGGCCATCTCGTGCGGCCCATGCATGGGCTCCGGCTTCAATGGCGCGCCAGTCTTGTCCGGTGGCGATCGCTACGGGGTCAATGCCGTTCATTGTGCCCTTGTTGTGGGTCGCGGCACGCCATGGGTCAGCCCAGGCGAAACGGTAGGCGCTTGCGATGCCGTGGATGACCGCTGTGCCATCGACGTTGGGGCCGCTGAATAGCTCAGAAGGGAGGATGCATGCAGCGCGTGCCAACCGGTGGGATGCCAGGTTGGACAAGATGCGGAGACCGACGGTTTCACCAGAGATGTCGGTGAGGTCGGGTGCCAGACGCTCTGCAACCGTGTTGACCATGTTGGCGCCCATGGCGTCCACACAGTCGAGCACAAATTCGAGCACGACCATGTCCTCGGGGGTCTCGCCCGGCTCATCATAGGTGACCTTGCGCACATACATGTCGCGAAGACCACCACCCCGTTCGATGAGGCGAGGGTGCACGGTGGACGCTTTGGCCATCAAGCTGGGCAGCTTGTCCTCGATCTTGAGCATCACCGCGTCGGGGTCTTTCACGTTCATCAGCTGGACCTGGCCAATCATCAGGCTGTCATCGACTTCTGTGTGGAATCCACCCGCTTTCCGTACCAGCTTGGCCATATTGGATACGCCAGCGATGACGCTTGGCTCCTCTACGGCCATGGGCACTACGGTGTCCCGACCATCGATCAAGAAGTTGAGGCCAACCCCCAGGGGCAGCGCGAACGTACCGATCACGTTCTCGATCATGAGGTCGGCCGACTCCATAGAGAGTGCCTTGGCATCGAGCGCGGCTACCTCGTCAGTGAGGAGGTCTGCATGGGCTTCGATGGCTTCCCGTCGCTCTTTTGGCGGGAGCTTATAGAAGCCAGGGATTCGGCTGGAGTTGGACATGTGGCCGCTCTACTTCCGGTGCTTGGGGGGCGCAAGAGCGCCGGTGGGTTCGTTAGCGACGCTTGTCTTTTCGGCCGGCTCGGAACCATGTCTCGAGAAACATCCCTATCTCAGGACCATCGCCGAAGCGTGTCACAAAATCATTCAGTGCCATCGCTGGGAGCGTCTTGCCAGTGTACAGCCCCCGGACAGCCAAGCGGGCTGAGATGGTTCGCATGACTTTGTCATCTTCGGCCTCAACGATAGAAATCAAGTCGTAGTCGCCCTGGGTAAACCAAGCGCCGACCAGCTTTCCGCCGTTGTCTTCAATGATCTGATTGACTTCGTTCATTGTGCCACGCTGGTCGCGAAGGGCCTGCAGTCCTTGGTCAGTCAGCTTTAATAGGCGGATGAAGGTCATGAATACTCCCTATTTAACAGTATTACACCGCCTCGAATCTCCCGTCGATTGCCCGACGTGACGACCTCGTTACAGTGGCGGCCTCAGTTTTGTAGGAGAAAGCAATGCCAGTTGAGTCCTTTCAGTCCATCCCCGACATGTTCTTGCACCGGGTGCGCTCCACTCCGGATTCTGTTGCATTCCAGTTTCCTCGAAATGGTGGGTGGGATGAACTCACCTGGAAAGAGGTGGGAATTCAGGTTCAGTCGGTTGCGATGGGGCTTGCTGGACTGGGTCTGGGCTCCGAAGATCGCTGTGCAATTTTATCCGGAACACGGGTGGAATGGATCATCGCGGACATCTCTATTTTGTGCGCGGGGGGCGCCACGACCACGATCTACCCCACCAACACAGGGGACGAATGTGCCTACATCATCAGTGACTCCGATAGTCGCGTGGTCTTTGCTGAGAACCAGGAACAAGTAGACAAGCTGCAGCTCGAGCGCGCCAATCTACCGAAGCTCGAGAAGGTCGTGGTGTTGGATGGGCCGGGCAGCTCAGATGGCTGGGTGATCACCATGGAGGAACTGCAGAGACAGGGGCGTGCGGCCCATAAAGCAGATGAACAGGCCTACGAGCGGCTGGCCAGCAGTGTGAAGTCGGACCACTTGGCGACCCTTATCTACACGTCTGGAACCACCGGAAAACCAAAGGGTGTGGAGCTGACTCACGACTGCTGGGTCTTCGAGGGCGAAGCGATGGAGGCGATGGGCACAATGTCTGCAACGGACAAGCAGTTGCTCTTTCTTCCCATGGCCCACGTCTTTGCCAAGGTGCTGGAAGTGGCCATCATCAAGATGGGAATCACCACGGTTGTTGATGGTTCAGTCGACGACTTGGTCGCCAATATGGGCACGGTTCGACCGACCTTTATGGCGGCGGTACCTCGGGTCTTTGAGAAGGTCTACAACAAGGTTGTGTCGGGTGCGACCGAGGCGGGCGGGCTGAAGCTCCGCATTTTCCAGTGGTCCATGAAGCAGGGATATGCGGTGAGCACGCTTCGGCAGGCGGGCGACGAGCCTTGGGGCCTTCTGGCGCTCAAGTATTCCATCGCCGACCGGTTGGTGTTTTCCAAGCTGAGGAACACGTTTGGCGGAAACATTCGGTTCTTTATCTCTGGTGGGGCGCCGCTGAGCAAGGAGATCGCAGAGTTCTTCCACGCTGCGGGCATTCACATTCTTGAGGGCTACGGCCTGACCGAATCCTGTGCCGCTAGCTTTGTGAACCAACCGAAGGCATACGCCTTCGGAAGCGTTGGGCCGGCACTGCAAGGTGTGGAGTTCAAGCTCGACGATTCTGATGGTGAGATTCTAATCAAGAGTCGGGGTGTGATGCGGGGGTATCGCAATCGCCCCGAGGAGACCGCGGAGGTACTGCAGGACGGATGGCTGCGAACCGGCGACATCGGCGTGGTTGGCAACGACGGCTTTCTCCGCATCACAGACCGCAAGAAGGACCTGATTAAGACTTCTGGCGGCAAGTACGTGGCCCCTCAAAAGCTTGAGAATAAGCTGAAGGCAATGAGTCCGTTGGTGAGTCAGGTGCTGGTTCACGGCAATACTCGAAATTTTTGTTCGGCCCTAATCACCTTGAATGAGGATGAAATTATCAAGTGGGCGAATCGCAATGGAAAGGCTGGACGGTCCATTGCAGAGCTGTCGACAGACGATGAGGTGCGGGCATTGTTTGAGCCCTTGATCGAGAAGCTAAACCAGGAGTTGGCCCGCTATGAGACCGTGAAAAAGTTTGCGATTCTTCCCGCAGACTTCACCCAAGAGACCGGAGAATTGACCCCAACCATGAAGGTGAAGCGCAAGGTTGTTGAGGCCAAATACCGGGATGTTCTCGACGGTTTCTACGCTGGAACAATCCAGCGCGTTTGATCTGCTGCACCGAGGGGGGCGCACACCGGGTATGATTACCGTGTACCAGCTGGAGTGTTCATGAGTCGTCTTTGGATTGCAGTTTGTGTCTCGTTGTTGGGTGGGTGTGAGTCGGACAAGGTTTCCGTGGATGGTGAGGCTGGGTCGGAGGATACCTGCGAGCCCGGCAATATGCCTCCCTTTGCCCGCATCACTTCTCATGAGGATGGAGACTACGTGGCCGAAGGGTCGACTGAATCCTTCGTGGCCTTTGTCGGAGATCCCGATGATGCTCTCAGCGAGCTCACGGTGAACTGGTACCTCGATGGTGCATTGGTCTGCGAAGATGTGCCGGTGGCCAGCGATGGCCGAGTTGAGTGCGACATCGAGATGACGGACGATACCTCGGTGATCCGTGTCGAAGTGACCGACCCGGATGGGTACCAAGATGAAGATGTCGTGGTCGTACTCGACCTCGATGGCGGCACCCCAGGCAACACGCCGCCGTTGTGTGACATTACGGCACCACCGACCGGCAGCGCCGGCGACCTCGGGGACACAGTCTTGCTCGAGGGACTGGTATCCGATGCAGAAGACCCCGCTCCGGAGTTGAGTGTTCGGTGGGTGAGCGACACCCTCGGTGAGCTCGGCTCATCGGTTGCAGATGACGCAGGAAGTGTGGCGCTGAGTACCACCGAATTGACGGTTGGCAGCCACATTATCGGTCTGTACGTCACCGATACGGCCGGGGCCAGCTGCGTGGATTGGATCGCATACAACGTGCTGTCCGATTCGGAAACCGACAACCCTCCGGTGGTGGTGATCACCAGTCCTGATGACGGCGATGGCATCAAGGCGGGAGAGACCGTTGACTTTGAGGCCATAGTCAGCGACATCGAAGACGATGAGGAGACCCTCGACATCGTGTGGGAGAGTGACATTGACGGAGTGTTGAGTACCGATGGAGCCTCGGAAGATGGCACCGTCGGGTTCTCCACAGACGACCTGACTCCGGGCGAACACGCGGTCACGGTCACGGTCACCGATTCCGATGGAAATGTCACCACCGACACTGTGGTCATTACCGTGACAGAGAACGCAGGCCCTACCGCGCCGGACGTGGAAATCGTGCCCGAGCCCGCCTACACCAACGATGACTTGTTCGCTGTGCTGACGAGCTTTGCTTCCGATCCGGATGGGGATCCAATCTCGTACACCTATACGTGGACGGTGGATGGGGTCTTTTACACTTCGGGGTCGGACACTTCGATTCCATCGAGTGCCACGGCCAAGGGCCAAGAGTGGTGCGTGGAGGTGGTCGCCTCGGACGGCGTGGAGACCTCTGGCTCAGCGACCGATTGCCTGGTGGTCCAAAACACGCCGCCTTCCATTGAGTCGGTGGACATTAGTCCCGATGAACCGGGGTCGGGTGAGGCGCTCAGCTGTGCCTACACGGGCTTCGAAGATCTCGATGGAGATGTAGACTCGTCCCGGTACGCTTGGACCGTGAACGGCGTCTATGTGGGCGGCGGAGCCACGCTATCCGATGGCTTTGGCTCCGGCGACACCATCACCTGCACCGTTACCCCCAACGATGGTGAGGACGACGGCATTTCCCGAAGTGACACCATCACGATCGAGAACTCCGCTCCCGTTCTCCACTCGCTGCTGTTGACCCCTGAGTCTGCGTATACAGACGATGGCATGCTCTGCACGCCTGGATCGACAACGGATGCCGACGGGACATCGAGCTTTGCCTACACCTTCCGTTGGGAGATCGACGGCCTGGCAGTGACCGGAGAGACCGGCGCCACCCTGGCTTCCGATTTTCATGTGAAGCACAATGTGGTCCAGTGCTTTGCCACTCCGTACGACGGCAGCGAATCCGGTAGCGAAGTGGCATCCAATCGGGTCGAGATCCAGAATACGCCACCCACGGCACCCGAGATCCATGTGGAGCCCACCGCCCCAGAGGAGGAGGACGACCTGATCTGTGTGATCGATGTGGACTCGACGGACCTCGATGGTGATTCGATCAGCTACACGTTTTCATGGACGGTGGATGGTGCAGGGTTCGCAGGGAGCACCAGCACCACCCGTCCGGGTGACACGGTGTCCTCCGCCCACACAGCCGCTGGAGAGAGTTGGATCTGTACCGTGACGCCCTTTGATGGCGAAGACACAGGCCCCAGCGACAGTGCGGGCGTGACCATCGAGGAACAGTGCCCACCCATCGGGGGCTACGGCTCTGACGGTGCGCTCTCGGTATCTGGGGATCAGGTCCTGGGCTTGGATGTCACTCGGGTCACAGGCGACAACGCAGTGGGCGATTCGACCCTCATGGTAGCGGACTCCAGTGCCTTCCTCTCGGGAGATGAGCTCTTTGTGCAGACGACCCGCGGTTCCGCGGATGATTGTCTGGATGGCGGGGCGGGGGAGTGGCAAGTGGTAGAGATCGCCAGCATTTCAGGGCCTACACTGCACCTGAAGGATCCCTTGCTGTACTCGTTGAACACATCGGATGGGAGTCGTCACCAGGTCATTCGGATTCCACACTTCACGACCCTTAGCCTTGCGGCCTCGTCTCGCCTCACTGCGCCGGCCTTCAACGGTCTGACGGGAGGCGTGCTCATCTTCCGGGCCAAGACCGTCAATCTCGGAATCGGCGCACATCTCGATATGAACGAGCGCGGTTTCCGTGGCGGTTCGTCCACAGTTGGGTTCGCTGAACACCACGGTGGTCGCACCGCGGCTGAAGAGAGCGGCGGTGGTGTCGGTGGTGCGGGCTGCGATTCAGTTACGTGTATGGGCTCTATCGGTGGCGTTGGCGATGGCGGTGCTTCCGGTGGCAGCGGCGGTCGCCAGCTGAGCTTCTCGACAGGCTCGACAGGCGGCGGCGGCGGTGGCGGAGCTGGCCAAGGTGCCGGCGGTGCCGGTGGTGTCGGTGCCACAAGCGGTGGGCAAGGCGGAACCATTCCGTTCTCCTATGGGTCCAGCGGTGGCGGTGGCGGTGGCGGTGGCGGTGCCACGAGCTTTAGCGAGTGCGCGGACACCGACCTCGAGCGGTTGCTGCCAGGCAATGGTGGCCAGCTCGGCGGAAGCGGCGGCTGCGCAGATGGCGGGGCCGGTGGCGGCTCCCTTGGCGGCGGGTGCAGCGATGGTGCTGCGGGCCGGGCCGGTGGTGGAGTTGTGGTGGTCTTGGCCGACACACTGCTGGGTGGTTCAGGCGCACGCATCTCTGCGGATGGGGGTGACGGCGGACTGGGTGGTGATGGTGCAGACGCCTCATCGATGTCCGGTGGCGGCGGCGGCGGTGGTGCCGACGGCGGTGAGGGGGCCCATGGTGGCCGAGTGCTGATTGTGGCGGACGACTGGTCGACGGGCTCCGCTTCCATCGACGCATACGCAGACGGCGGCTTTGGCGGCTCCGGCGGAACCGGTGGTGCCGGCAGTGGACTTGGCGGTGGATGGATGTCTGTCACGGCCCCAGGCAGTGACGGTGCGCTCGGTGTCTCCCAGACAGGAGGCTCTGGTGGTGGCGGTCAGGGTGGGCTCGATGGTGCGGACGGGGAGGTCCACGTGTGGGGTTCTTGGTTTGCGACACCCAGCTTTCCGTATGAGCCGGACCCGGCATTCGCGATGGAGTTCTATGGCGGAGTGGAGTGTTTCCTCGAGT
>CAWVVG010000173.1:0-7244 GCA_963932775.1 uncultured bacterium | reverse complement strand
TACCGGTTCTGGACCGAAGACACATTCGATGCCTTGGACCGTTTCCGGCGGGCCGGTACGTTCTTCGACATCGTGGTGGTCGACCCACCTTCTTTTGCCCACGGGCCCAAGGGCGTGTGGTCGGTTGAGAAGGAACTCAGCCGTGTGGTCGCGGGTTGTTTGAGGGTTCTTGAGCCTGGGGGGTGGATCTTGGTGGCAACGAATCAGGGCTCTATCTCTCCAAAGGAGTTTCAGAAGTACATCAAGGCTGCGGCTCAGAAGGTTGGACGGCGCCTGCGGTTGATTCATCAGGGCTCTCCGCCCCATGACATTCCTGCGGCTCTTGATTTTCCAGAGTCCCGTTACCTTAAAGCCTGGATCCTGGAGGGTTGAAACGTGGGTACTTGTGAAGAAAGAAGTGTCGAAATGCCGTCAGGGTCCTCGTTGCCGGTAGTCGTTGTTCATTCGGAAAAACCGGGACCCACGTTGGTGGTCACGGGGAATGTACACGGCGACGAGACGACCGGTATTGGTGTGGTTCACAATCTCATTCGACGGCTTCCGACATTACTTTACTGTGGGAAGGTGGTCCTGTATCCGACCCTCAATCCTGCCGGACTGATGGCGGGCATTCGGACCCTTCCTGGTGATGGACAGGACCTAAACAGAATGTTCCCGGGCAAGCCTCGGGGGCCCGCATCGGAACGGCACGCCCACGCGATCTGGGCCGATATTCAATCGCATGAGCCAGACGGATTGCTTGACCTGCACACGGATGTGGCGGGCGCAATACCCTATGCAATTGTCGACCGAGTGGTTCGTTTGCGAGAGCCGAGACGACTCTCGACGCAGTGCTTGCGCCTCGCCGGGGCCAGCGGGCTGACGGTGCTGCGCGAGTACCCCCGTGACCGTTACCTACGATACGGGCTGGACCGGAGCCTTCCAGGAGCCATGGTCAACCTTCTCGGAGTACCCAGTGTGACATTAGAGGTTGGCCCGCGCCGGCGGTTGGACCCGAAATATGCCGGTATAGCTACCGCCGCCGCCCTCGGGTTTTTGACCGCAGCTGGCGTTGTAGATGCGCCTGCACCCGTCCACAAGACATCCAAAGAGGGTGGGCCTTGGCGTCGGGATGGCGGACCCAGAACCAACCATACTGGCATCTTGGTTCCACTTGTTCGACCCGGACAGAACCTGGAACGTGGCAGTGCAATTGCAGAGGTTCGCACCATCCGTGGTGAAGTACTGGAGACCCTGAGAGCCCGGTCATTGGGCTTTGTGGTTGCGTTACCGGAGCGAACCCATGTTGTTCCTGGCGTCGCCTGTGCGACCATTGCAGTGAGAGACCGATGAACTGGACACCCCGACCACTCAGCCCCCGCTTCCACGAGAGTCGTACCCGGCTTCAAAATCGCTACGCGTCGGTTTCTCGGCTGCCTGATGCCTCTCGGCTCGCGCATCTTAGGGGCTCAGAGGTAGTGGTTTCGGAAGAACAGATTCGAGACCTCTGGGTGGAAGCCATGGCTGCACCCGTATTTGAGGGTGAGGCCTCGAACAACATCTACATCCATGTTCCCTTCTGCAAGTCCATTTGTAATTTTTGTAACTACGAACGCCTTCGTCCATCGAACCCTCGGCTTCTTGAAGCCTGGCTTCAGCGTGTCATTCTTTCAATCCAGACAATGGGGCCTGCGGTCAACGTGGTGGAGTGGGGGAGCGTGTACATTGGTGGAGGCACTCCGTCTACGTTGCCAGCGCCCATGCTGCGTCGACTGTTCGAGGCAGTGGATACGCATCTCAACGTCGCCTCAGATGCCCACCGATCGTTTGAGTTCGATCCCATTGTAATGAGTGGAGGGAGGGCGGATGTGCTCTCGGAGTTTGGGTTTACCCATTTTTCTTTCGGAATTCAGACCCTCGACCCAGATGTGAATCGGGCCCATAATCGAGGCCCACAAGGGCGGGACACGATCTCGAAACGGTTCGAAGAGCTGTACAGTCGCGGTCTGTATGACGTGGCCTGTGATTTCCTGTTGGGCCTCGCCGGTACAACACCAGAGTCGATTCTTGAGGATATTGAGTGGGTGTTGACTGAACACAAACCGTTGGTTGCGGATGTGTTCCAGATCGCACCCACGCCCGAGTATGTAGACCTCCACTTCAAGGGCGACATCGAGGCTTTTTGGTCCCATCTTGCGCCATTTGAGGAGCGAGCAGTGCCTGGCTTGGCGGAGCTGGGCAAGAAGCTCGGATACAAGGTCAATATTGAGGGAGGCCACAGCTACACGCTCACGCGTGACCATCTGCCACTTGGGTTCGAGAGGCCACCTCGATCTCGGTATAGCTACAACCAACTGGTGACCGATGCCGGCCGACCCATGCATTTGCTTGGTTTTGGACCTGGGGCCCGTTCCCAAATTTTCGGGTACGCCGCATGTCGTGGGCGAGCACCCACCGACGCAGAGAGTGACGAACCCTTCCGTTATGCGGGCCACAAGATTGACCTGGCTGATGAGATTCGCACCTATTTGGTTCATCAACTGAGAGACAACAATCATGTGGATAGGGCCAAGTTTGAACGGATATTTGGGAAGGATGTGACCGAAGCAATTCCAGTTGCCGTGAGCGCATGGGACGAGGCTGGGTTGGTGAAAGTGACGGAAGACAAGCTCATCCTAGACGACGATAATCGTCGGGGCAGAATGGCGACGCTTCTGTGGTTGGTGCCAGAGAGGCACTTAGAGCACGAGATTGCCCGTAGACAGAGCCTAAATCTCAATGCCGACGGTGTGGAATATCTGGCATCTGAGCTGGAGGTGGGTCGAGTATTGTCCGGGGGACACCAATACGGCGGTGTGGATGACAATGGTCGGGTTCAGATCGTTACGCCCGATCGTCTGCTCCTCAAGTTTCGAGTGGCTCCTGGCCTGGAAGAAGGAAAGCCAATCCGTCTTGTTCTGGAGTCCACTGTCCTTCCTGAGACTAAAGAAGCTCAGGCAGCGCTAACCAAGGCAATGGTTCAGGTCCGGGCTGTACTCAGGGCTGCAGTCCAGCCACGATAGCCTTCAGGAAGGTCGGTCAATCGCACCTGTAGGCGCACGTTTTTGTTCGGCGGTCTGAAGATGCATCCAGCGGTGAAAGCTGGTGAATATGCGTCCTACATCTAGGTTGTTTTTGGTGACATCGGGTGGGTAGGACCAGTCGATCAGGTACTCGTTGGATGGACTGTCCATCCAGTATCTGTCAAAGCTTCCAAGGTCATCCAGGTGTCCAATAACAAAGTTCTGTTTGTGTTTGGTCTCGTGTAGAAATGCGTTGCCACCGTAGACGGTGCCATCCCAGTCGACGGTAATCTCACCGTTTAATCGAATGGGCATTGGCGCCCCTTCCAGGTTTACGAGGGTCACGTCGTGTCCTTGGGCCCACCGTGTTTTCAACTCGGCGCCGATTTGGTGCAGTCCCTTTGCGAAGGCTTGCTTTTGCTCGGGGGTCCAGATGAAGCCCAGGGCAAAATTGATCTGAACCCGAGGGTACCCAAGGCCAACGATATGGAAGAAATTGGCAGGCATGCGGTCTACCGCCTCAGGGTGGACGACCATGATTACTTCATGGTCAAGGCCCGACGCCTGGATCATCTCCGCTTTCTCTGGAATCCCTTCACCATAGGAGTCACGGCCCTTTTTTAACGCACGGCGGAAACTGTTCTGTGTTTCTGCATCTCCATCCAGGGAGAGCTCAAGCTTCACGTCGAAGTCTCGGAGCCACGTCAGCTTGTCTTCATCAATAGACCAACCGTTTGAGCTGATGATGTAGCGAATTCGCTTGCCCCATTTTTGGGCGTGGTCGGTTCCGTACCGAATGGCGTGCTGGACAAGGTCCCACTCAATGAGGGCTTCTCCACCGAAGAATTGAAGAATGACCTGGTCCCGGTCAGAGGCAAGAAGCATGTCGATGCTTCGCTCGAGTGTGCGGTGGGTCATCACTCGGCCATCTTGTTTGGGGATGAAGCAGTAACGGCACCTGAGTTCGCACTGCCAGGTAGGAATTACCACCAGGCGAGGTGCGGACTGGGACACATAGCGTTTGAATGGCGTGAGCCACCGTTGGCTTGGCCCAAGTACGGCGGTTGCATTGTTCATCGCGGCGGCGCTGTCTGGAATGCCTGGGCGCCATGTACTCGGGTTGTGCTCGACTTCGCGCGCACGCTCTAGCAACTCGAATGCACGCCGACGGCTGCGGTCGTCCAGTTGCCGAATCAGTCGCTCTCCGACAGCAACCTCATTGGAGTCATCGAGTGTCTTGAGCCTGTCTATCCATGTGGTACGCAGCTTCTCAAAGCTGCCGCTGTATCGGTCCTCGTCGGTGAAGAAGCCTTGGTCGACGGCTACCCGAACCCATGGGTCTTGGGGAATGTCATGGTCTACAAAGGGATAGTCGTACTCAGGGTGGCTGGGAACACTGGCGATTCTGAATCGTTTTTGAATGTCCTCCCGTCCCTGCCGAACAATGCGTCGATGGCTTGCAGAGGTAAAATAAGAAACCAAGTGCGGAACGATGGGAAAACGAATGTGAAAGTGCACCGGGTAGGCCATCTTGATTCGACACAGCTCATCCAGGCCGTTGATGAGATCAGCCGCTGTGGTCTCTGAATTGGACTGAATGAAATAGCCATCCATATGGAGCCCACGCCTGGCGAGGGCATCTACGATGGTGCGGATGTGCTGTACCCGGTAGCCCTTACCCAGCCGGATCAGTTCTGCCTCTGAGAACGTCTCGACGCCAATTTGAAGGTAGCTACTCCAGTTTCGACTCTTGTGATCGAGGACAAAGTCCCGGGTTGGTATGGGGCGAGAGGCATCTGCAAAACAGTCTGGCGTGATGGCATCGAGGAGTGAATGATCCGGCTCAGCCTGAAGTACGCCGTCGACATTTTTACAAAGGTCTGCGATAGACACTTGGACCGAAGAAAGCCGGAAAGGGGTGGCAGGTAACGCTTTAAAAAAGGTCGCTGCACGGTTCCTGTCGCAGGCAAAATCGTCGTCGCAGATGTGGACCCGGTAGGCGTTGTTTGGAACACGGTCACCAAACAGCTTGGCGAAGTGGTCCGAGTAGCGGTCAAACAGCTCAAAGACGCCATCGGCCGACCGTGCCCTGTACTGTTCCCGGCCGAGGATGGAGCAGAAGGTGCACTTGTGGATGCAGCCTCTTGCTGTGGAGACCTCAATCCCGCCTTCGATGTGCCGCGGTAGCAGGTGTGCCAAATCGAGGGCTACTTGGTCAAGCTCTTCGACCTTTGCCGTGAGGTCCGAGCGACCTGAAACCAGGGTCGGGCCCTCAGGGCCAGTGACCCTGGCAATGAGGCCATCGAGGTTCGAGAGCGCATAAATCTGTCCTTCCGAGAACGGTGTATCCACGGAAGCTTGGCCTATAATCTCAACCAATGGCCGTACAAAACACTCTCCGTCGCCCCGACAGACAAAGCTTACGTCGGGCATGTGAGCTGCTACATGCTCTGGTGCGAGGGTCGGCATTACACCACCCACGGCAATGTGTGCACGGCAGCCACGGGCTCGGAGGGCCTCGATAAGTGAGACGCAGCCGTCGAAGTAGCCTTCGAGCAGTGTGATGCAGACCAAGTCGAAAGGTCCTTGCTCCAAGGCCTGTTCCAGCCGCTCCAATCCGTGGGCTGTGCGGTCTTCTCCAGCGATGGACATTTTCACATTCGCAAAGACCACCTCAGTGGGTAGGTCCTTCAATGGCGAAACCATATGAAGAACTCCCTGAGACAGTTCCTTGTCGTTGTGCGGCATGTCTGAATTCATCAGAGACTCAAAGCACAATATACGGACGGCTGGGGGCCCATTCAGGGGTGGGGTATCGGCCCTGGGTTGAACCACCGCCAACTCTGCAACCTTCTTGGCTGCAAGGTGGTGGGAAGGCAGTCCGGCAAGCCATGGCCCATCCATATTCAAAATACCGAGGTCATCCACTTCGAGGGCCGTACCGTCCGGGCCGAGATGAATGATTACGTGCCCATCTCGATGGGTCTCTAGGTTGGAGTTCACCGCTGCGGCAGCACGGAGCAGCGTCGCCGGACACAGGCCGGTCTCACTGTGGTCGACCACTTGAATTCGGCCACTAGTACCGTGGGCCCGGCGGGTGAGGGGGCGCCCCGCAGGGTCTCTTAATACGCGCGCAATGCCCTCTGCATGAAGTCCGTCGTCGGGCTCCTTGACGTAGTACCAGCCGCGCTCGATGGTGTCTTTGTGGTCCACGCTATACCCGCTTCAAAGCCTTGAAGTCGTCGGTTCCATAGATTTCAAGATAGCCCTTCCAGACGCCTTCGCAGACCGGCTCAAAGTCGCAGACTCTGCAGGCCTCAAGTTGGCCCTTGAGGTCGTGCTTTTTGCGGTCTTGCCAGTTGAATCGTGCCCGTTCCTCTGCCGCGTCGAATTCAACGGTGCTGCTCTTGGGCCCATTGGTCCACGAATTGGGGTCCGGCTTTTTACCGGGCGCATTCAAGTCTCCGCCCTCTGAACGGATGGAACAAGAGGTGCTGAGATCTCGGTACTCACCCATGTAGCGGCGAAGGATGTCGTCATTGTTGCGGAGAGCCGGTGGCATAGCGCAGAATGGAATTCCACCAAAGGTGAAGACCTTGCGGAAGTGCTGTTCATTTAAAATGATGGCCTTGAGTAAGGTCGGCATCACGTCTTTGTGGCGTGGGGTAAGGTCGGCATCGCCTTCCGCATACCCTTCAGGTCGGATGAAGTTGACCCTCAGGTCGTCGAGGCCCATCTTGTTGTAGAAGAACTGCATCATCTTGGGGAGGTGCCGGTAGTTCCAGCCGTTGAGAACGATGTTCACGCTCAGCCCATCTGGAAGAAACCCTTCTCTCCGCTTTTGTTGAAGATACTCGATTGCCCTGACTTTTTTCTCAAAGTTTCCTGGGACGCGAGTCAGGCGGTCCTCAAGCTCGGCAGTGTGGCCGTGCATTGAGATGGTCACGCGGGTCAACCCCGCATCCAGTATGCGGTCGGTGAAGTGGTGAAGCCGCAGCTTCGTGGCGTTGGTGGCAATGGCAATTCGGGTGTACCCAAGCTCTTTCGCATAGGCCACCGAGTCACAAATCTTCGGGTACGTTGTTGGCTCACCGCCAAGAAAGCCCACAGAACGGTGCCCGTCGTCGTAGTAGCGGCGAAGCTCAGCCTGCATCTGTGGAAAGAGCATATAGCTGCGGTCTTCTTTCTTTGGAAGCCCGTCAA
>CAWVVG010000172.1:0-7312 GCA_963932775.1 uncultured bacterium | reverse complement strand
GCCAAGGAATGGGGGGCAGCCTGGGGATCCCCACACCCGGCAGCCATGAGGGCCTACATCCCTTCGCCATCAACACATATGTAGGATTCACTGTGTTCTTTGCTGCTTTATTGAGCCGGACCCGGTGGGTCATTGCAGCTGTGATCCCAGCCCTTCTATCCTTGGGCATGGGTCCGATATACGACCTCCCCATAGCGGAGCTGGTGCGATTCCCGTACCGCTGGCATGCAGCGACATTGATCCTACTGGCGCCCGCAGTGGCCATCACCGCCAACCGATATCGATGGGGTGCGCTGCTCGCTCCGCTCATCGTTCTCGAGGGGCTGTTCCTATCGCCCATTGAGCCCTGGATACCCGGTGCCTCGACTGACATTCCGGCCCACGTGCAAGCCATCGACGGCCCTGTCCTGGCTCTGCCTGGACCCTTCAGCATGGCACCCGGGCAGGTCAACCGATCGCGAAGCCGCGCCCGCTACCTGATGTTCCACCAAACCCACCATGGACAGCCCTCACCGTGGGTTCCCGACTTCAACAGCGTGGGAGTCGGTACGACCCCGACCCAAGAACTGCTGGCACAGTTCACAGCCCTCGATCCGTTGGCTGACATGCCAATCCCAACCCACTTGCCGTTCGAAGGCCTCGCTAAGCTGGGAGTGACGACCGTTGAGCTTCACCCAAGCCAGCTCGGTTCCCGCCGGACCCAAGCCGCCATCGACCAGCTCGCGCGCGCCGGCTGGGAGTCGGTGTACGCAGACTCCAATGCCCATATTTACCGGGCACCCAGTCAACCGCAGTAGGCGTCGTTGTCTCGAATAATGGCCTTGCACGAGCTGGATTTACAGTAGGCGTCATTGTTGCGAATGATGGCCTTGCAGTCGCTGCTGTCGCAGTAGGCGTCATTGTTGCGAATGACGGCCTTGCAGTCTTTGGTGTCGCAGTAGGCGTCATTTTTGCGAACGGATGCCCGGCAGTCGCCTGACTGACAATACGCGTCGTTGCCGCGAATCAAGGCCCGGCAATCCCCCGTGTCGCAGTAGGCGTCGTTCCATCGGACCAATGCCTTGCAGTCCGAGGTCGACCACACCTTGTACCCTACAAAATTTCTTCCCCCGGCCAAAGCTGAGAAGCTCGCGCTCGCCAGCATGAGTACCACCCACAGTCCCAGTCCAACCAATCCGTTTCTACCACCCATGCGATCCTCCTGTTCAGTGAACCCTACCCCAGTCTGTCTTCGGCTTGGCATAGGTGGAGACAAAGTGCCTAAAATCGGCCTCCAAAGTATGCCATGAGCATCTTGTTACCCCGGGGGGAAACCAAAAAAAATGCCCAGAACCATAAATGACCTCGTCTCTTCTATGGCGCCCTCCCCGCCATGTATTAGGTTCCTTTGACTTTGAGGATGTGGACTTGGACCCGAACTGGCTGGCCGCGCTCGTCTTTTTAGCCCTCGCAGCTGTAATCGCGGTGGGACAACTCGTCATTGCTCGCATCTTGCGGGTGAAGGCCCGTGAGGACGTCCCCACAAAATTTGATACCTACGAGTGTGGAGAAGTCCCCGACGGTGTTGCATGGGTCCGCTTCCATCCCCGGTACTACGTGATTGCCTTGCTGTTTGTTCTGTTCGATGTGGAGACGGTATTCCTGCTCCCTTGGGCCATCAACATCGATGTCTTGGGCACTTTTGCCATTGTTGAGATGTTCATCTTCATCGGGATTCTGATGCTGGGATGGGCCTACGCATGGCGCAAGGGCGCCCTGGAGTGGCACTGATGACTGTCGACCAATCCAACGAAAATTTCAGCCACCCGCTGTTCGAGTACATGGAAAAGATGCCCGGCTTGGACGTCGCCATGACCACGGCAGACAAGATCCTCAACTGGGGCTCTCGAAACTCTCTGTTTGTGTTCCCTATGGCCACGTCGTGTTGTGGCATCGAGTTCATGGCAGCAGCATGCGGGCGGTTTGACCTCGACCGCATTGGAACCGTCGCCCGTGGGACACCTCGGCAGTGTGACGTCATGGTCATCGCAGGCACAATCACGGTCAAGATGGCACCTCGGGTCAAGAAACTCTGGGACATGATGCCCGAGCCCAAGTGGGCCATCGCCATGGGTTCCTGCGCCATCTCCGGCGACTTTTATCGCAACATATACAGCGTCGTTCCGGGTGTGGATACCTTCATGCCCGTCGATGTATACGTCCCTGGGTGTCCACCCAACCCCGACCATTTGTTCGAGGGGTTCAAGCGGCTCCAGGACAAGATCAAGGCAAAGCGCAATGGGGAATGGGTAGAACCAGAGACCCGCCCTGTTTCCGGTATGCAGATGCCGAGCGTGCCTCGCTATGGCACCGACCGCGACCCCGCCTACGACCAAGCTCAGTTGATGGCCACCCAGCAAATGGGTCTCGATGGCAACCTCTTGCGTCCCGGTGTTGAGCTGCCCAAGCCGGTTCCGCCAGCGCCGGAACCAGCTCCGGAAGATGCAACCGACGGAGGCGACGCATGACTTGGGCCGAAGATGCAACGCAGCTCGCCGTGGACCGGTTTGGACTCGAAGTCTGTGAGCACGAGGGCCCGGAGGTCGGGGCTGATCAGTTGGTGGCCTTCGCTCGTGCCCTGAAAGATGAACTCGATTTCTGCTTCTTTGTTTACGTTGTCAGTGTTCACTACCCGCAGGTTCCCCCGGTTGAAGCCGATGCCGAAGCCGGAACGGAGGCGATCCCAGGCATTCGGGACCGCACGGTAGTGAACTACCGAGCGCGACGACTGGCAAATGCTGACCGCCCAACGGAGACCTTCGCCTTCCGCACCACCGTGCCCACCGGCGAGTCGTGTCCATCTGTGAGCAGTGTCTGGGTCGGAGCGGACTGGCAAGAGCGAGAGCAGTTCGACTTGGTCGGCACCGTGTTTTCAGACCACCCGGACCTTCGACGCATCATGATGCCCGAGGACTGGCCAGGTCACCCCTTGCGTCGTGACTATGCCATCGACACCAGCCACTTCCCGTGGAGATGATGTGAACAAAATCGAGTCAACTCCCGGGAATTTCATACTGAACGAAGACGTTCAGTGGACAACCGTGGGCGGTGTAAAAGTCCCTGTTGAGTTGATCACGCCGGCCTGGCCTGACCCGTTCCTCGATGTTGAGGATTACGACCCGGATGGGGACCTGATGGTCCTAAACATGGGACCCCAACACCCATCCACCCACGGCGTGCTCCGGGTAAAGCTGGTGCTCGACGGTGAGGTTTGCATCAAGTGCGTACCGTACCTGGGCTACCTCCATCGCGGTGTAGAGAAGCTCTGCGAGAAGCTCTCTTATGTTCAGATCACACCCATCGTAGACAAGAACGACTACGTCTCGCCAATGACCAATGAGCTGGCCATCAACATGGCCTTTGAGGCCTTGATCGGGGCGGAAGTGCCCCGCCGGGCCCGTTACATCCGAACCATCTGCGCAGAGATTCAGCGGGTTGGTTCTCACCTGCTCTGGCTGGGCACCTTCGGACTCGACATGGGTGGAGCCATCGGCGGTGGCGGCAGCATCTTCATGCACACCTTCCGCGAGCGAGAGCTGTTGCTGGACCTGTTCGAGGATCTCACGGGCTGTCGCTTTCACTACAATACCCATACCGTCGGCGGCAACCGCCATGACATTCCCGCGGGCTGGGCCGACAAAGCGACGCAGGTATTGAGAGTCATCGGGACCCGGCTCGTCGAATACGAAGACTTCGTCCGCGATAACCACGTCTTTCGCGCACGCACCGTTGGCGTCGGAATCATCGACCCACAGCTGGCCATCGAGCTCGGGATTTCTGGCCCCGTACTTCGGGCTTCAGGCGTGGATGTGGACCTCAGGCGGGACCAACCCTATGCCGCCTACGATGAAATCGATGTCGCGGTTCCCACTGAAACCGGCGGTGACTGCTTCGCCCGGTACCTGGTGCGGGTGGCAGAGATGCGAGAGAGCATCCGCATCGCGACCGAACTTCTGACCGGTGTACCCGAGGGGCCCATCTGCTCCTTAAAGCCGGTCAAGCTTCCTGGCGCGGTCAAAGCCAAGCACGGGCGCGGGGTCTACACCGCCATCGAGTCCCCCCGAGGCGAGCTCGGAACCTTCGTAGTGGGCAATCCCGAGCGCCGTCAGTCGGCCATCCCTTACCGCTGCAAGATCCGCAGCCCGAGCATGCACGCGCTGCAGCTCCTGCCCTACCTGTGCCCAGGCAACAACATCTCAGACATCATCGTTACCTTGGGCTCCCTCGACCCGATTATGGGAGAGGTGGACCGATGAGCTTCGAAAACCCCTGGGTCCACGGGCTGGTCCTGGGTCTGATCATCGCCAATGTATCCCTGGGTGTCACCGGGTACAGCATCTGGTTCGAGCGTAAATTTGCCGGGCGCATGCAGAGCCGTCCTGGCCCGACCGTCGTTGGGCCCTGGGGCCTGCTTCAGCCCATCGCCGACGTGCTCAAATTAATGCAGAAGGAAGACATCATCCCTGCAAGTGCCGACAAGGGCCTATACAACCTGGCGCCACCGCTCACGGTGTTTTTTGTACTCAGCACCCTCGCCGTAATCCCGGTAGCACCCGGATGGATCGTCGCAGACCTCCACATTGGCATTCTGTTCGCCTTGGCTCTCGGTTCTCTCGGTGTCTTCCCGGTGTGGATGGCAGGCTGGGCAAGCAACAACAAGTACGCCTTACTCGGCGGAATGCGCTCTGCGGCACAGAGCATCAGCTACGAAATCCCGCTGCTACTCAGTGCCACGGTGCCCATCATTCTTGCCGACTCGTTCCGCATCTCCGACATCGTAGAGGCACAGCTCGGCGGTCACTGGTTCGCCTTTTGGCCTCCTGGACCTGGCATGGCTGCCTTTGTGCTCTTTTTCTTGTGCTCTCTCGCAGAATCCAATCGCATTCCCTTCGACATTCCAGAAGCCGAGTCTGAGCTTGTGAGTGGTGTGAGTACCGAGTACTCCGGCATGAAGTTCGGCCTCTTTCAGCTGGCCGAGTACCTGCACACTTTCATCATCTCTTTGACCGCAGCTGCACTGTTCTTCGGTGGTTGGGATGGCCCCGGCGACAACGATGGCTTTGTGTGGATGGCCATCAAGACACTCACCATATTCGTTGGCATCTTCTGGATTCGTTGGTCATATATGCGCTACCGGTCTGACCAGTTGATGGCCATTTGCTGGAAATTCTTTTTACCGCTTGGACTCGCTTTGGTGATGTTCAGCGCATTGTGGGTGCACTGGGCATGAGTTGGCTTGCATCATTCGACAACCTCGCTGTGAACATGCTGAACTTGTTTCGGCCCACGAACACCGAGAAGCTTCCATGGATCGAGAAGCGAGAACACTCGAGCCGCTACCGCGCGAGCTTCGCACTGGTGCACAATGAGCACGGCGAAGAAGCCTGTATCGGCTGCAAAATGTGCGAGAAGATCTGTCCAAGCGAGATCATCACTGTGGTGCCCGGTGGTCGAAAAGAGTCTCCGGTTACCGGTAAGAAGCGTGGATATTGCGACGACTTCATCCTGGATCTAAACGCGTGCATCATCTGCGAGCTGTGTGTCCAGGTCTGCCCCGAAGACGCCATCTTGATGCTCAATGTGCAGGAAGCACCCGGGTACAACCGCGAAGACTTGGTTCTCACCATGGACAAGCTGTACGAAAACGAGAAGCTCGATGCCACCACCTGGGGCACGGGTACCAAGCTCGTCGACATGCAGAAGCCTGCGCCCCCACCGCCC
Organism: uncultured bacterium; assembly: GCA_963932775.1. GTDB lineage: Bacteria > Myxococcota_A > UBA796 > UBA796 > UBA796 > UBA796. The sequence goes on along the minus strand of CAWVVG010000172.1, from coordinate 1,552 downwards.
AAGCCTGAGCCTGAGCCTGTGGCAGCGCCATCGCCCGCTCAAGAGACCGATGGAGGCACGACATGATGGCCTGGATTGCCTTCGCTACCATCGCATTCGTGATTCTATCCGCAGGGCTCCAGGTGGTTCGCTCCGTGGACTTGGTCCACACCGTATTCTGGCTGGCCCTCACCTTGATCGGCACCGCCGCATTGTTTGTCCACCTGGATGCGGAGTTCCTGGCTGCGGTTCAGATCTTGCTGTACACCGGGGGCGTGGTCACCTTGATGCTCTTCGGCGTCATGCTCACACGCCGCATCGACGGTGTGCACATCCTCCATGAATCCGCTGGACAGCCAAGAGCGATCGCATGCGCTGTTGCACTCTTTGCCGCCATCGCTCATGCCATCTACGCCGACCCACAGACATCCCACGCCGTCCTGACAGACCTTCCAGAGACCGAGGCCTTGGGCCAAATGATCTTCTCGAAGATGGTGTTGCCATTTGAGCTTCTTTCTCTGCTTCTTCTCGGTGCCATGGTGGGCGCCATCGTCTTGGCCCGGAAGGTGGACCCATGAGCGAAGTCTTCACCCATCCCCCCGGACTGACCGCCTACCTGCTGCTGGCAGCGATGCTGTTCAGCATCGGATTGTACGGCGCGCTGACCCGCAAGAATGCCCTGGCCATCTTGATCTCGGTGGAATTGATGGCGAATGCGGTCAACATCAATCTGGTGGCTTTCTCCCGGTTCACCGGGGACCTCATCGGCCAGAGCTTCGCCATGTTTGCCATCGCCCTGACGGTAGCCGAAGTCGTGATTGGCATCGCCATTGTCATACTGATGTATCGCTCACACAAGAGTATCCAAGCGGATGCGCCTTCAGCACTTCGCGGCTAAATAATGTTAACTGTTGCACTTTTCCCAATTCTACTGCCCCTCGCCTGCTTCGTGTTGCTCGCGGTCTGTTGGCCACTGCGCCACAACGGTCGCCTGGCAGGAGCAATCTCGAGTGCGGTGGCCATCATCAGCTGCGGGGGCGCACTGCGCCTTCTGAACATGGTCTTGAGCGGGGACATTGATCACAAAGAGGGCTTCGAGCATACCGTTCCTTGGTTGGTAGCAAATGGTCAGACCATCGCTGAACTCGGGGTTCGAATCGATGGCATCAGTGCCACCATGCTGGTCGTCATCACCCTCGTCGCTGCAGCCGTACAGGTGTACTCCCTTGGCTACCTAAAGGATGAGCCACCGGCACACCTTGGCCGCTACTTCACTTGGCATTCCTTGTTCATTCCTGCCATGGGCGGGCTGGTCATCGCACCCAACCTTCTGCAAGCATTCATGGCTTGGGAGTTGGTCGGGCTCTGCAGCTACCTCCTCATCGGCTACTACTGGACCAAGCCAGAGGCCGGCCACGCAGCAGTCAAGGCTTTCTGGGTCACGAAATTCGCCGACATGGGCTTCCTTGCAGGCCTGTGCTTGCTGTACGCCACCACCGGGAGCTTCAGCTGGAACAGCCCCATGGAGGCGAGCGTCGCCACAATGGTCGCTGGACTCATCTTTGTGGGTGTA
>CAWVVG010000171.1:0-7387 GCA_963932775.1 uncultured bacterium | reverse complement strand
GCCTTGTGTAAGTGCGGCCCGGATGCCCTGGGATGCTCGCTCTACCGCCTCTACAGCAGCCCTAGCGGGCAAGAATTCTTTGTTGGCGTTCGCGACATCGAGGGCGCGGGCAAGACTGACTGCCTGGAACCCCTCATAGACCCAAGCGGGCTGGCCATCTACCTTTGAGGTGTGAAGCAAATTCAACACCCCGGGGTGGTCGATGCGACTGATCAAGCGACCGTGAAGCTTTATTGCACGCCAACTATCCGCGTCCAGCACGACATCCGCACGACAACGAATGAGCACCCAGCTCGATTCTCCATCAGGACGTACAAGGCGTCCTTGGCGCACTGGCTCAGCCCAAGCATTCCAATCACCCAGAATTTTGACGACATCCTTGGCCACGATTCAACTCCTCGGGGATACCACCCCACCAGATCCGCCCATATCGCGGTCCAAACGCCGTTCCAGCGCCAGTTCGTTACAACCCGGTGAACCCTTGTAAAAACGACTGAAGGCGGCCATACACTCCCATTCGCATTCACAGGGTTTCAATAATGGGTAAGACCGTGGCACACTGGGCCTCGACAGAACGATCGTGTGGTCAAGAGGGTGGGGAATGACGGACGAGGACAAGGCAAGCAAAGGCTCACCGCGCAAGTCTGCAAAAGGCCGTGCTGCCCCTACGTTCTCCACCGACGAAACTTCGGACGATGTGGGGCCAGTGGGTACCGCAGCCGAACCCGAGGTCCTCGACGCTGATCGCATGCCAGCAGGCAAGCCAAAGGCACTGGCTCGCTCAGGAAGTCTGCCAGGCAAGTCGAACCTACTCCAGGCCTACCTCACAGAGATTCGCCACCACCCGATCCTCGATCGAGCGGAAGAAACCGAGCTTGCCACCCGATACCTTGAGACTCAGGACCCAGAAGCAGCCAAGCGACTGGTGACATCCAATCTCCGCTTGGTGGTGAAGCTGGCATTCCAGTACCACCGCCAATGGTCGGAAGTGCTGGACCTGATTCAAGAAGGAAACACAGGCTTGGTCGAGGCCCTCTCTCGCTACGATCCGTACCGAGGCATCCGTTTCTCCAGCTACGCACAGTACTGGATTCGCGCGATGATCCTTCGGTATCTCATGGATAACTATCGAATCGTTCGACTCGGCTCGACCCGCCATGGGCGCAAGCTCTTTTTCCAGTTGAACAAGGAGAAGAAGCGCCTCGAATCCATGGGCATCACACCCAGCTCCAAGGCCCTCGCTGAGGCGCTCGATGTTCCAGAGCAAGAGATCATCAATGTCGACCAGCACATGCGCGCCCCCGCCATGTCACTGCACGCCCCAGCCCGTGGAGAGGACGGTCGGTCCTTGTCCGAGATGATCCCAGACAATAGCAGCGCCAGCCCCGAAGAAGATGCCGCGCGGGGAGAACTGGGTGCTCAGATCCAGGCCGAGCTCGACATCTTCTCAGTGGGACTCCGGGATGACCGGGAGCGCTCCATCTGGAACGAACGCTTGGTCGCTGAGGACCCGATCAGCTTGGCCCTCTTGGGCAAGCGATACGGCGTCAGCAAGGAACGCATCCGTCAGATTGAAGCCCGAATCCGCAAGAGACTGAAGGCCCACTTGACCGCCGCGATGGGCGACGAGATCGACTTCGAGTTCGATGTTCCTACCGACCTTTAGGGTCGACTAAACCAACTGACCGTGGAAGCGGCTCGCGTTTCGCACCAGAATCGTAGATGGAAGGCCGTCCAATAGGTCCATCAACACCGATGCATAGATCGCCTCCTCACCCGGCTCCGGCACGGCCATACCCAAGAACACCAGATCTGCATTCTTGGAGGCATCCTGGATGACCTCTCGGTGAGTTTGGTTGTCCGGTCGCAGGATGACCTCAAGGCGCACATCCATACGAAGGTCTGGAAACATCGACTCGAAGGCCCTGTGCACCAGTTCGCCGGCTTCTTCACTGTCCACCACCGACTTGAGCACCAGCTGGTTCTGGTGCCATCCAGGAGCAAGATTCAGCAGGTGGCCCAACAAGAGCATCATGTCGCCATTGTTCTGCTTGCCCTTCCACCAGACCACAATCTCACCATTCCCCTTGGTCCGGCTGCCCTTGACCGGGCGCACGATCATCGACGACTTCTGCAAGCCTGTCATGCGGCGAACCAGTCCAAGCAGGCGCCCAAGTCGGTCGGCATCCTCACCTGGCCAGCCGAACATCACCATATTTGAACTCAAGCCCGCCATGCCATTGGCTTGGGCCACGGTGATCATTCCCGACTCCAGCTCTGTCACTGCAGCAGTCTCCGCAAAGGCAACAATGCCGTTCGCCTCCAGCAACAAGCGGTTGCGCTCAGCAATTTCTTCAGCCTGTTTGTGCTCCTCAATGTCGCCCAAGAGCAGCGTACAGACAGTCACAATGCCCCGCTCTTGACTAAAGTGATTCGCCATACGAACCATCCCCAGATTTCGGTTCAAGTCCGCAACGAACACCAAGATATGTGGCCGCCAGTTTCGGGGATCATTCTTGGACTGGTTGAGCTTGAGCATCGCAAAGCGCGCCATCGTGAACCACAGCCCGCTGCGAAGATCGCCCCAGGTGGTGCGCATCGCCCGGCGACTCAACACCCACCAGATGATGCCTTCCACAACGATGGCAAGAATGCACGCACCCGGGTGAATCGAAAACATGGCCACAAAGCAGCCGGCACACCCCAACAGGGAAATCCACCAAGGCACCTTGATGCTGGGCCGGAAGGCCGGGTCGGCAACCAAGGACTCCAGGCCCGCCGCGAGGTTCAGCATGCCGTACGTGGTCAAGAAGAACATTGTGACCACGCTCGCCACGGCATTCAGGTCGCCCATGGCCACCCCACACAGCGCCACGGCTCCTGAGACGTACAGCGCAACCATCGGCTCGCCTTTTTTCTCGTCGACCTTCCCCAGGTACGAAGGAACGAGGCCGTCATCTGCCAAGGCTTGCAGGGTTCGGGGAGCCGCGAGAATGGACCCGATGGCGCTCGACAAGATGGCACCCCAGAGCCCGCCAAGCACAAGAGGGGTCGGTGCGATCTGGGTCCAGACCATCGGATTGTTCATCAGTTCTTGCGGCGATGCTGCATTCGCGAGGACGACCGGAACCAGGAGGTAGACCATCAAGCCCACGAACACCGAGATCATGACTCCACGGGGGATAGATCGCTCCGCATCCTTGAGATCACCGCTCAGTCCGAGCCCGGCCAAGATGCCGGTCACCGCCGGGAAGAACACGGCGAAGACATCCCAAAAACCTGCCGATTCGGGGCCACCAAACATCTCCACCTGGGAACCGCCAAAGTGGGTACCGGAGACCAAAGCGACCAATGAGACGCCAATTAGAACCATGATCGGCAGCTGCATCTTGAGCGCCATGACCGTGCTCTTTACCGCAATCATCACCACGCCGATCACGATCAGCGCAGCCAACAGCTGAACCGGTGCATCCGGCCAAATTATTCGGACGGTTTCCGCCAAACCAAACGAATACAGCGTGAGGCTGAGGGCCTGGGACAGGTACAGAGGAATACCGAGTGCACCCCCGAGCTCCAAGCCCATACTCCGTGAGATCAGCCAGTACGCCCCACCGCCGCCAACCCGCATGCTCGTCGCGAGTGCTGACAAAGAAAATGCGGTGGTGATCGTGATTGCGTGGGCCAAGAGCACAATGAGCAGTGCGCCTACCAACCCCGCGTTGGCGACAACCCAGCCAGTCCGCAGGTACAGGATGACACCGAGGATGGTGAGCATCGTCGGCGTGACTACGCCCAGGAATGTTCCCAGACCCAGACCCGCATGTTCTTTGGGTTCGCCTTGGCTCACCTGACCTCCATCACAGCCTCATAACCGGCCCAGGTCCACCGTATTGGTTCAGAAGGATCCATCCGTACCCCACACCGGATACAGCAAGAACCATGCAGATCAGCCGTCGCCATTTGCTCGCCCTCTCCGCAGGGACCGCCGCCGTGGGCGCAATGGGGGCCACGGGCTTGCTCATCCAGTGGTGGGATCAACCCGCAACCGCACCCTACACGTGTCTAAGTGATGGCGAGGCCACCTTCGTACGGGCCTGGGCGGAAGTCGCATTCCCTGCGACAGAGTCCACCCCGATCTCTGGCGATCAAGCAGGGCTCGATCGGTTCTTCGACCAAGTTCTTCAATTCGCACCACCGGACGCTAGCAAGCTGCTCAAGCTCCTTCTCAATGGCTTGGATGCAGCGAGTGTACCAACCCACGGCACCACCTTCGTGTCCCTCGATCGCGCGAATAGACTCGACCGCTTTGAGGCCTGGACGCACAGCGATCTGTCGCTGCTTCGTTCGGCCACCCAGGGCCTGGTCCTCTTGATCGGTATGGGCTGGAGCATCCACCCCGATGTGGCGCCTGTAATGAAGACAATGCACAGCTGCGGGTTTGGCCAGTGAGCCTTCCCGACCCAAGCAATCTAATCATGGCCCCCGCTCCAGCCGACGGGTACGAGGCCGCCGTAGGTGGACTCCACCTCGAGGCCGATGTGGTCATCGTTGGGACCGGTCCCGGCGGAGCCAGCGTAGCGCGGGTTTTGGCCGCAGCTGGCAAGTCGGTGGTCTTGCTTGAGGAAGGGCCAGCACAGAGCCGATTCAAGCCAAACCAAGCCCACACCATGCGCTACCACATGCAAGAGCGGGGCATGATTGTCGCGCAGGGAAGTGCGATGCTGCCCATCGCTGCTGGCCGAGGCGTGGGCGGCAGCACACTGATCAATTCCGCACTGAGCTTTCAACCGGCGGCAGAGGTCCTCGATGGGTGGGCTGCACTTCTCAACGAACAACGCTGGGGCTCGGAAGCCCTCACGCCCATCTTTGACGAAATGGCGGCGCTGATCGGCGTGTCGACGACTGAGCCCAGGTTTGCTGGAGAAAACAACCGCCTCATTGTGCGCGGCATTGAGGCCCTCGGGCTCGAGGGGGGGCTCGCTCCAAGAAGCACACCACGCTGCGTTGGCTGTGGGATCTGCAACTACGGATGTCCCACCTCTGGCAAGGCCAGCGTAAACCTGACCTTGCTTCCCCGGGCTGTGGAGAACGGAGCCCGGATTCAAGCCGACACCAAAGTCGTCGAGATCCTTACCGAGGGCGGCCGCGCGGTCGGAGTGAGGGGTGTGGCCGCGCACCCGGACACCGACGAGGTGGTGGGTGAAGTCATCGTTCGCGCGCAGCAAGTTGTGCTCAGTTGTGGCGCGCTGGGAACCCCTCGCTTGCTCTGGCACACCGGCTTGGCCGATAAAATGGGACCGGTCGGTGATGGACTCCACGTTCACCCCGGATCGGCCGTGTTCGGCTTGTGTGACCAAGAGATCAACCTGTGGCGCGGTGCCACACAAGGGGCTTTCTTCCACCATCCAGACCTCCCCGGCGTGCTGCCTCATGGCTTCTCTGCGCCGCCAGAGGTGTGCTTGATGGCCATGGATGCCGTTGGCCCGCGATTAGAAGAAGGGATCGCCATGCTCCCCCACTTGGCCGGTATGGTCGTCATGGTGTCAGACAAGGGTGAAGGACAGGTTCGTGCAACCGCCGAAGGACGTGCGAAAGTCACCTACGACTTCGCGCCCAAAGACATCGACCGAATCAAGGCGGGCATGAGAGAAACAGCCCGCGTCTTGCTCGCTGGTGGAGCCAGAGAGGTCTTTGTCCCCGTCCACGGTGTCGGACGCCACACCTCCGCAGAGGCTCTATTTAAGGCACTCGAGCCTGCCAGCATCACCGACTTCACCCTGTATGCATCTCACCCAATGAGTACCTGCCGAATGGGGATCGACCCAAGCCGCTCTGTGGTGTCTCCCACCGGCGAGGCCCACAACATTCCTGGATTATTTATCGCCGACGCGAGCGTGTTCCCCACCAGTCTTGGGGTCAACCCACAACTGACCACCCTCACTGTTGGGACCAATATTGCTCATCAAATGTTGGAAACATGAGACCACTCGCCGCCGGTCTTCAGCTTCGCGCCTACCAGCTCCTGCACCGCATCGGTCGGGGTGGTGAGGGCGACGTATGGCTGGCGAACAACATGAAGGGGCAGCAGGTGGCACTCAAGGCCCGCCCACACACCGACGACCGAGACTCCTTGCGATTCCGATCCGAGTTCTCGCGTTTGCGGACGCTGCGCATACCGGGTGTGGTCCAAGTCCTCGATACAGGCGCTGACCAGGGGTACCTGTTCTTCACGATGGAGGTGGCGGAGGGGGTTCCCTTTGACCGCTTCGTGGCGTCCATCAAGGACCAAGACGAGCGGGTCCGCCGCGTGTGTGAGGCCGGCGCTCAGGTCGCCCGTGCGCTGGCGAGCATTCACCGCCTCAGCCTTGCACACCGTGACATCAAGCCCGCCAACATCCATGTGCAGCAACGGATCGACACCATCAAGACGGTGGTGCTCGACTTCGGTACCCACCACTTCGGAAACACCAGCGGACAATACGATTCCTTCCAAGGAACTCCAGCCTATATGGCCCCCGAGCAACGCCTGGGCCTCCCCCATGACCATCGGGTCGACATATTTAGCTTGGGCACGGTCCTGTACGAGGCCATCCGCAACACCCCCGCACACCGGATGGCACCGGGCCAACGCCAACCTTCGCTCATTGGGCTCGGGCCCCACATCCCGCTGGCCTTGGCGGACATCATCGACCGAATGTTGGACCTGGACCCGGCGGACCGACCCACCGCGGAAGAGGCGGAAGCGGTGTTGCGTGCGATCTCGCTTCAGCTTCCCTTACCGCCAACCACATGGCCCAAGCCCGTCTTCGACGATGGCCAGGTGGCCGCTCTCCTGAAGGGCAATGCCCAGGTCGTGGGTGGTCTGGGCGACGGGGTGGGGCGGCTCATCGCCTCTGCACGAACGGCTTGGTATCGAAAAGGCTACCCCTCAGTCATGGGACGCAGCGACCCTTCCCATCCGTACGGCCCGTGGGTCTCAATTCTCGACCAGTTGTTTCACCAACGCTCTGCCACAGAACGAGCCCAGCTCGCTGGAGATGAACTGCGGGTGCTCCACGGGATGTGGCCCAAGATTCCTGTTCCTTGCGATGCGCCCATGACCCGGGTCCCCGATGCCCCAACTGCAGCGATAGCGTTGGCCAATGTACTGAACCGGGCGGCACCGTTGGTCATGGTGCTCCACGACTTCCATCAGGCGGATCCCGGCACCATCGCTTCACTGGGTGCCATTCTCGAACGCTTGGACCCCTCCTCAAGGGTCTGGACCACAGCCCCCACTCCTTTCAAAGGACTAAAAGTAGCCAACCTTCCGGTCTGGAATGAGGCCGCATTCGCAGCAAGCTGGGGTGAATTGCTGGCTAAACGGGTAGCGCCACCCCCGTTTCCT
>CAWVVG010000170.1:0-7387 GCA_963932775.1 uncultured bacterium | reverse complement strand
ACGCGGATGCCGACGCGGATGCCGACGCCGACGCCGACGATAGCGGCGACTCAGGTGACGATAGCGGTGATTCCGACATTGGTACTGAGGAGGCAACAATCAGCACAAAGAGCGGCTGTAAGGTACCTCCTGCACCCTCCGGCGATCCCGTGCCTGACCCAGACCGGATCCCGAACGATGGCATGCAATGCACCATCACCAGCGAAGTGAATTGGAAAATTGATGCGGGAATGGACCTCGGAGGCGTCGAAGCCGCAACAGCCCTCCGCGACTGCATCGTGGAGGCCATGGAAGACACCGATGACGGCGAAGGAGACAAATGTCAAACAGCGGCGGGGTTCACCGAGAACGATCTCTGCTGGACCGCAATGCTTGCCGCGGAAGTGGAACCCTGCCGGGGTCCCGAAGTCGAGGAGGACGACGGTTCAGATACACCGGTAGAAACTGAAGATGATCCAACCACCATACCCCCAAGCCTCCCTGCTGGCGGCGGTGGTGTCATGGGACTCAAAACTGATGGTCCCCCGGAATTGGCGCACAGTGTGACCGTCATTGAATCGCCAAATGACGGCCATGCAGGGGAATGGAAAATTCGAGACAGCCACCCCGGTTGTGAAGAAGTTCAGTTGACCATCACCATGAGCGGCGACCCCCTCAGCATCTCGGCATGCACACCCGACCCAGCCGCCGAGACGCATTGCTGCGATGGCTTGGCAGGATGGACGTTTGGCTTCTTCCGCAAGCTAAAGCGAAAGACCCCGGATTCAGGCGGAGAGGACCCGGTAGAGCCCGACGAGCCCGAGCCGGTATAGAGTTCGAGACTCAGTCCGGGCAGCTCAAAACACCCACATAGGCGACGGGGCCTCGCAGAATCAGCGAATAGTCCAGACCCACGGTTACCTCGAGATCGCCGCCAGGCATCACGATGCGAATGGTTCCTTCGCAGTGCTCCAATTTCTGAGCGGCGGCAGCGATGGCACAGGATGAGGATCCGCTCGCCTGTGTCTCGCCCGCACCGCGCTCCCAGATTCGGGCTTCAATGGTGTGCGCGTCCAACACTCGAGCAAACTGCACATTGGTTCGGTTGGGAAACAACGGACTCACCTCGAGCGCCGCACCCCACTCCCGCCAAGGCAGGAGATCCAAGTCGGTGCCCAAGAACACGACACAGTGCGGATTTCCGAGGCCGACTGCGGTGAGCGGTAGCATCGCATCCCCCACTTGCTTGGGCGCAAAAATCATATCCTCAACCGATGGAATCTCGGCCGCATCAAAGGTCGCGTGACCCATTTGAACCGTGACCATGTCGCCATCGACCTGGCAGCGCACGATCCCGCATGACAGCTCAATGGAGAGGTCCTCGGGAGCGAACTGATGCTCCACCATCCAGCGTGCAAAGATTCGCAGACCGTTCCCACTCTTCTCTGCCACCGATCCATCGGGATTCCAGATCCGCAATCCCACGTCCGCCACAGTACTCGGGAGCATCTCCAGGATGCCGTCCGATCCCAGCCCCCTGTGCCGGTCACAGATCGCCACTACCCGACCAGCAGAGAGCGAGCCCTCCTCCAGCACAAGGTAATCATTGCCGAGACCATGGTACTTGCGAAACCGCATGACGCCCGGCTAACCGCCGCATGGTGGTTCCGCCCTTGATAGGGTGTAGACATGCTTCGAGTACACCCCACCAACCCTGTCGCGGCCTCCTTGAGAGACCGCCTGCTCGATCGGGTGTCGCCTGCAATACTCGAGGCCCGGGAAGATCTCTGCGTGGTTATCGGCGGTGACGGCTTTATGCTCGAGACGATTCGCGAGGTGGGCACCAAACACGTATTTCTTGGCCTCAATGCCGGCCGTGTTGGATTTCTCCTCAACGATCCCGAAGACTTCGAGGCCACGATTGAGGCCATCGAGAACCAAGAATGGACGGTACACACCTTCCCTCGCCTGGCCATGCGCGCGACCCACACAGACACCCCAGAGCCAACGACCGCCCTCGCAGTAAACGATGTCTACCTCGAGAGAATGAGCGGCCAGACCGCCCACCTCCGAATCACCATCGACCATGTTCCGGTCGTCGACCGACTGGTGTGCGACGGCATCATCGTCTCCACGGCGCTGGGCTCAACGGCCTACCACTTCAGTGCAAGCGGACACGCCTGTCACCCAGGGGTACGGGCCATCCACCTCACCCCGATTTGCCCACACAGTCCTCGTATGGCGCCACTCACCCTGCCCGCGGATGCCAAGATTGCCATCGATGTAATCGGCGCAGACAAGCGCCCTGTGAGAGCCGTCTCGGATGGTGTCGGCCACCAGAATGTGTCCCATATCGAGGTCGAGCGAGCCGATTCGGATGTGCGATTGGCATTCTTAGATGGGCACAATTTCACCACGACTCTGGTGGAGAAAATTTTACGGGTATGAGGCTCAGCGGTTGTCCGCTTACTCCTCGTTCGGTGCCTGTGGAAGCTGCTTGCGTACCTTCCACGTGGTCATCCACCCCAACGGAACGGCAATGAATGCTGCGAGCGTGACCAAGCTAAGCCCAAGGACAATCATCAGTCCCATCGAGCGAATGCCTTTGTTGCCAGCCGCGGCCAGAGATGCAAATGAGAGGATAGTAGTCGCGGCCGATAGGGCGGCCGCTGTCCCCGTCGTACCCAACGCGCGCAACACCTTTCCAGGACCTTCTTCACTCATTCGATGGAGCAGGTGGATCACCACATCAATGCCGATCCCCATCAAGATAGGAATTCCAACGAAGTTGATCATCGAGATCTTCACCCGGAACAAGGCAAGGCCAGCGCCCGCCCAGCACAGACCTGCCACCAATGCAGCTGTCGCACCGAGGGCTCTCCGGGGGCTCTTCATATGAATCCAAGTGATGAAGAACACCATCACCAAGGCGGCCAGAATGATCCGTGGTGCATCATCTCGCACCAGGTTGTAGAGCACACTGATGGCCAGGTATTGGCCCGCGACCACTTGGTCAGGGAGCCACTTTTCAACCGCGTCGAACACCTTGGAAGTCTCGCGCAAGTCCCACATATTTCCATTTGGAAACATGAGGAGCCAGTGATTGTCTCCTCGGGCACCAATGATGTGACGCAGGCCATCCGGTAGGTCTTCGACCGTGAGTGGGACAAGCTCCCTACCCGCCAACTCAGCCAAGTTCTTCCGAACGGGGGGCGGCAGGTAGATCAAGTTTTCGTGCTTCGCCAAGTCCGAGAGCTCTGCCATAATGGCCAGCCGCTCTTCTTGATCCTCCGGTAGCACGGTGTCGATCGAGAGGAGTCGACTGAACTCGGGCAACAGGCCGGCGTCGATTGCGGCATTCAAGCGAGTATGGTCCGCCCGCAACGCCTCCGCCGTCTCATAGATCACGACCGATGGCGGGTAGCTCGCCTCGACCAATGCCTGCTGTTTTTCAGTGAGGTCGTCGTATGCCAGTCCACTTGGACGCAGCTCCGATAAATCGTATTCGTACTCAAGCTGCCCCAAGGTTGTGGCCGCAGCCACGCTGACGATTCCAACCAGAATCAAAAATGTGGGAGCCAAACGGTAGGAGGGGAAAGGTCGGCCCTTAAAACCAAGAAATGTCTCTGAATCCGCCGAGCGTCGGCTGTATTGAATGACGCCATCGGACTGCTCTCTCCACAGAATGAGCAGCGGCAGAATGGTCAGCACACCAGTCAAGCACAACAGCACGCCACCAGCGAGCAATGTGCCCAGCTGTTGAAACGCAACGAAGTCCGCCATCCACATCGCACAGAAGCCAGCGCCAGAGGTCAGCGCCGCCGCAAAACAAGGAGGTCCTGTTCGATCCCAGGCGGTAACGATAGCACCCTCCACATCGAGGCCCTCCTCCCTCATTTCACCGTAGCGGCTGTACAGGTGGATGGAAAAGTCCACACCCAAGCCAACCAATACAGCGGGGAAAAAGGCCGTAAAGTTGTTGAGCGTCCCCACAGACACCGCAGCAAAACCGAAGGTCCACAGATTGCTGATGAACAAGGGCACAAAGATCATGACAATGGCCCGCAGGTCCCGAAAGGCCACGCCAATCAACCCAAACACCAACAACAGACTGACCACCGCTGTCCACCGGAGGTCATAGGCCACGCCCTCGACGTCCTCGACGGTGTGCCGGTATGCGCCACCGATCCATTGGACTTGCACGCCCTTGGTTTCGGGCGCGGAATCCTCAATAATCTGGTCCATCTCCACCATAAAGGCCTTCGAGAACTCGATCTTGTGGGCCGACTCTACGGGCCGAACAATCAGCCGTGCCGTGCCATCTTCCGCCTGCAAGGCCACCGGTTGGTCGCCCTTGAGCTTGGCCGTCAACGGCCCGAGGTCCATCCACTGGGCAGCAATAAATGGGTTCAGCATCACGGGGCCAAAATTGAGTGCGCCCTGCAAGCGATCACGAATGCGAGCGAGTTCTTCTGGCTTGAGCTGCAACAGACCGATTCGATAGGCGAGGTCCGGCTCCACCTCGTACAGCACATAGTCCACGCTATCGAGCTTTCGAATCTCTGCAGCAAGTTCCCGCATATAGACGTCGACTACCGCGGGCGAGGTTCCATCCACTGCAATGGTGTGGAGCTCAACGCCGCCCTCGGCCGTCTGCAAGTCGAACATGGCCTGGGTGGATGGATGGTCAGGAGGCAACAAGGCCAACATATTTGGATCGATCCGAATGCGGGAGGCAAGGCCTGCAGCCAGCGCGCTCACCACAAGTATCCACATCACTGCACGACGCGGTTTGGCGATCACTGCACCGGCAAGGCGTCCAAACAGGCTGGTAGGTCGAGATGACATGGGACTCCGGTGGATTTCAATGAGCCCAAAAACGGGACACACCGCGCCTATCCCCCGTAGCACACTTGGCCCCAATCTGACGTAGCCTCAAGTGTATCCAATAGTATACGGCGTATCAAAAAATACCCGTATACTATTGGATACGACATGGCGAAAAGGCAGGTTCTACCTCGATCCGAAAAGTTGGCACACCCGTTGCACTACTGCTCAGCGACCCACAACTTGAACCCATGAGGTGTAAAATGACCGCTCTACTCACTCCCATCAATCCAGAATACAATCGCGAACAACTGATTCTTGATTACTACCCGCTCGTTCGGACCATCGCCTGCCGCATGGCGCGTCGTCTTCCCCCGAGTGTGGAAGTGGACGAACTCATCAACATCGGGACCCTGGGCCTGATCGACGCGGTTGATCGTTACGATGCATCCCGAGGCGTCCCTTTCAAGGCGTACGCCGAGATTCGCATCCAAGGCTCGATGTTCGATTCCCTTAGAGGAGACGACTGGGTGCCCCGCAGCGTTCGCCGCAAGGTAAACCGCATTGAGCACGCCAAGAAGAGACTTACTTTCAGTCTCGGTCGGGACCCGTCACGGGAAGAAATGGCAGCCAACATGGAGCTCAGCACCGACGAATACGACAAGCTGGTCCGTGACGCACGCATCAAGCGCCTCATCAGCCTCGACATGCCCACTACCGAGGACGGTCATACGCCCCTGGTCGAGATTATCCCCAACAACGAAGTCTCGGCCGAGTCAACCCTCTGCCAGGAAGAACTCAAGAGTGAAGTGGCACACGCTGTGTCTTGTCTCCCCGAGAAAGAACGCGTATCTGTGACGCTGTACTACATGCAGGGAGTCACCCTGAAGGAAATCGGCGACATTCTCGGGGTGACCGAGAGCCGCGCGTGCCAGCTCCGCAGCCAAGGCGTGAAGCGACTGAAGTTCCGTCTCCGCGGCAACATGTTCTAAAAATTGGACCGGACACCGTGCCGGGTTCAAATTCACCTCAAGTTTGGGTCTTTTGGTGAGCGCCCCTGGGAAATTTCCCAGGGGCGCTTTTTTTATGGATGCACGCAGCACGAACTCAGCCAAATCGACAAAATAAGCGTCAAGTCACGGCCAATCAATCCGTACTGTTTTTGCCACCGGGCGGTCCAAACCAACCGCCACTATGGAGAGCCAACAATGCAGACTAATTGCGAGCAAGAAGCAGCCCTATGCAACGCCAACAACACCGCCCCTCTGGCGGAACTGAAGCAGGCCTACGACGCCGGCCTGCTCGTCACCACAGTGACTGCAGACATGGTCAATGACCAATTATTGACGGCCGTATTTTCGGAAGTTCCGCCAGCCAACAACCTCGTTCACTGACACTTTCAAAAAAGACGGACCTGAAGTCCCAGCATCAATCCGGCCCCCACGGGAGAAACCCCTGGGGGCTGATTGTTTTCGGTATCCAAGCACCGCTGACTCCCGCCACCCTCGACATCTTCTCTACACCCACGTCCGGTGTGAGCCACCGAGGTATCGCTTCCCCCAATCACCGCTGTGATCGGGATGTGCACGAAGAAGTCCATCGCCTTGGACATACGGACTTCTACGCCACCCTTTGCCTGGAACACCAACAATACAGGTGCCGCAAAGGTCTCGAGCTCGGCTGGAAGCTGCTCATTGGAGTCCACGCTTTCACCCTTCCAGTACAAGATACTCCCACCGACAATGGGCCGTAACGACGAGCCTGGTGAAAAAGCCGCAAGTACGGTCGGACCCATATAGAGGTTGGAATTGGCAAATTCATTCTCTTTGGGAGGGGCTGCAAGATTCCCGACCGTCTTGCTCAATACATTCACCCGGTACCGACCGGACGAGGTACCCACCTGGAACCCAGCCTCAACCACCGGCGAGAACCCATAGCTCAATCCAAAATCAGCCATGATCCCGGTTCCCCTCTCCTGAGACTGCCAGGCATACATCTCGGCCAAGGTGAACTCAGTATCGACCACTTCACGCACATAGGAGCCATCGTAGCGGCCGTCGACCGGCCCCAAACCAAGGCCAGCGGCCGAACGAAGGATCAACTGGCCTTTGCGTCCGGCATTTCGCACTTTCCACTCATCGAGCGGCGTCCCGTCGTTCTTCCACTTTAGGTACTGCTGTGCATTCAAGCCAACGCGCTCCCACGGCTTGACCCCTTCCCGGCCCATTCGCTCCGAGAGATCCTCTACAGTCATCTCGGGACGCTTGATCACCACCCCAGTTCGCGTGGTCGATGTCCGAACATCACCCAGCTCTGAGGCCAAGATGGCGAGCTGACTCGCCGCCGCGGAGTAGTCGATTTTCGGGGCTTCCGAGAGATCTCGAATGTCCTCGACCCGTCCCGCCTCACCGCGAACCACCGCAACCAGAACCGAGGCGACGCCCTCTGCGAAGCGCTCGTCCTCACCCAGTCCAAGCTGAGCAACAAAGGTCATGGCTTCTCGGGAAGCCCGGACGTCGATAATCGACACCTCCACTTCCGTACCATTCGAGTCCGACTGAATCGAACCCGTCACCGCATA
>CAWVVG010000169.1:0-7446 GCA_963932775.1 uncultured bacterium | reverse complement strand
AGGCCCCTCATACGAGGAAGTAGGGCTCTCCTGGGGCGTGGACCTACAGGAGTTCTCTCCATCGGCCCCCTTCGGCCATGAGGATGGCCCATCGATCGCGCTTGGCGATGCCAATGGAGATGGCCATCTTGAGCTTGTGATCGCTCGCCAGGCAGGGCAACCCCACTTCTACATCGGCAGTGCCAGCGGATACTCTGAGCGCCCCGGGTTCATTCCGGCGGGTCGCTCGCCGCTGTTCGCCGACGCCGACGCCGATGGCGATCTGGACCTGATTATGGGTGGAATTATGCCCAATGTGCTGTACCTGGACGAAAGTCTCTTGGGCATCAGCGTGAGCTTGCCGGAACTCGATCCGCCGGGCACAGATTCCGCATCGACCGTCCATGATTTTGCGCTCGCTGACTTCGATATGGATGGCATCGAGGACATCTTGGTGGTTCGAACCGCAGTGCCCCATGGGTCGGGTGTGGCCACCAACGACCGAATGCTGCACCTGGGTCCCGATGGGATCGAGGTCGAGATGGACATAATCCCCGAAGAAGTGGGCCTGCGGCATGGCTTTGATGGCTTGCCCTTTGATGAGGACGGGGATGGAGACATGGACGTGTACATCGTCCACGATCACGGAGCGACCATTGGGGCGAGCACCTTGCTGCGCAATGACGATGGGGTCTTTGTGGACGCCAGCGACACCTGCTATTGCTCGCTGTACGTGAGCGGCAAGGGCATCGACATCACAGACATCGATGGCGATGGTCAGCCGGATGTGCTCATCACGGGTGGGCCGTTGAACACGCTCCTTTCTCGGAAAGACGGAAGCTGGGTAGATGTGAGTGACTCCACCGGGTTTCGCGCGGTCCCAGGTGATGGAACGGGCTGGGGCGGTGTCTTTCTGGACGTGGACAACGATGGCCAGCGCGACATCTTGCTCGCTCAGGGAGACCGGTGGAGTCCAGGGATGGGTGGGTCAACTCTGCCCGATGGCAACCCGGCTCGTTTCGATGTGCCCCTTCGCCTTCTCCGGCAGGACGACGGCGTGTTCTCAGATGTGGGAAGTCAGCTCGCCATCAATGTGGAAGGCTCCTTCCGGGCGGTCGTGGCGACGGACCTCAACCGCGATGGTGTGGAGGACTTGGTGATCACACAAGCCTCGGAGCGCACCCTTGTTTTTGCATCCACAGGCTGTACCGAGGCCAACTGGATCGAGGTCGAAGCCCCCTTAGGCAGCCGAATCACAGTGAACTCAGCGACAAGGAGCCAGACCGACTGGGTGCGGGCCGACCGGGGACTGCAAGCCACCGCTCGCGTTCCGATGCACTTTGGACTCGGGGCGGATGCCACAGTGGACTCCATCGTCGTGAATCTTCCCGGTGGGGATAAGCTCGTCGCAGTGGGGCCCATAGATGCCCGTCGCTTGGTGACCCTCAGTCGTTGATTGTTACCAGCCGACGGGAGGCAAATAAGGTACGACGGTGACCGAGTCGCTCGCGGTCTTCCCATCGTTGTCCACGAGCACCATGGACATGGTGGCGCTCTGGTTTAGAAACTCCGCGCCCGAGGGATCGATGCGTCCCAGGTATGCATACATACCGGTGATGATCCAAGCACACTCACCCTGCATGGGGTCGGGTAACAACTGCATGCGGTAGTCCTGGATTGCGACGGCCTCGCCGTTGTAGTCGGGGACGATCTCAAAGTGAATGGTGGCAATGCTCGCAGTGTTCCGGGTGCGGATACTGCCGAGAATGTGGTGTCCATCCTGGGAGCCGTGGTGGACCTGGATGGCATCGCCATCCTCGAGGGTCTCAAATACGTCTTCGCCGGTTCCAATCTCGACTACAGGCCCCCTATCGGCGCACCGTGTCTTACCGGTGTCGTTCATTCCGGTGGTGTCCGCGGTATCCACACCGGGATCAGACGAGCCGTCCCCTCCTTTCTGTCGTTGCCGGTACACGGTGCTTTCCATGCCACAGCCACTCAATGCTCCCATGAGCAAGGCGGCGGTACAGAATTGGGTAGGATGGCCGGTCATTTGATGGAAATAATAGCATGCCATTCCGCGATTTGTCCGCTCAGCTTGGCCCCGTCCTACTCTGTGGCCTGAGTCGACCACCCGGCTTTTCTGGCCAATATGTACAAAGGCACACCCACCAACAAGGCGATTCCGCCCTTGGCCAGGCGTGTGGGATCGGTGTTGGCGAGCAGGAGCACACAGAGGGCCACAGTGACAAGGGGGACAATCGGTCCGCCGGGAATCCGAAACCCCTCGGGTTGTTCGCTATCTCGCTTCCGGAAGACCAAGACTGCGATGCAGGTAGGGATGTACTGGGCGAAGCGTGCCAGCACACCCAGCACCGCAAGCTCCACAAAGGTGCCCGACAGAGACAGGGCGCAGGCCAGCGCCCAGGTGAGAGCAATGGCCGCTCGGGGTGCGCCCGTCTTGGGGTCGGTGGTGGCCAGGAAGGGCGGCATATCGCCCCGCTCTGCCATGGCGTAGAAGCGACGCGGGTTGACCAAGGCGGACCCCGAGTTTGTGCCGAATACACTGAGACATATGCCCACAGCGATAAGCGTGCCGCCCAGGGGTCCCATGAACTGTGCGGAGGCTCCAGCGACTGGGTTTGGGTGCCCAGCAATGCCACCGAATGTGCCCACAGCGACGGTGAAGATGCCCATATAGGCCACCGTCACGAGGGCCATCACAATGAATAATGCCTTGGGCACATTCCGCTGAGGGTTCGCCATCTCTCCGGCTGGAACGACCAGGGTCTCGAAGCCCGCGTAGGCGTACAGCAAGAGCATGGTGGTCTCGGCGAGGGGTGCGGTTCCGTGGGGAGCAAAGGGCTCGAAGTGGGCGGGCTCAATGAAGAAAGCGCCCACGAGGATAAACAGGGTGAGGGGAATCATCTTGGCCACGGTGAAGAACTTCACCACCGCCGCCCCCCGGTGGGCCCCCATCCAGTTCACCGCCGATAGCAAGGTAATGACGGCAACGGCGACGATTGACTGGGTGGGGCCCTCCCCAACGGCCGGGATAAACTGAGCCAGCACAAGGGTGAAGCCATTGGAGAGTGCCGCCCAGGAGATGATCCCCACGCAGCAGGTCATCCAGCCAACCTCAAAGCCCACAAAGTCGCCGAAGGCCTCGCGGGTATACACGTAGGCGCCGCCAGTGGAGTCAAAGCGGGTGGCTACCTCAGCGAAACACAAGGCGATGAGAAAACAGAGCACGCCGCCCAGCAGCAATGCCAGACCCGCAGCGGGGCCCATCATTCCGGCGGCTTTGCCAGGGAGCAGGAAGATTCCTTGGCCGATGACACCGTTGATGCCAAGGCTGACCACAGTGGCCAGTCCGAGGGAGCGCTTGAGCGAGGGTTGGGACATGGGCCCAGTTTAAGGCAACGGTATGTGCTTCTTGGCGTCTTCAGAGAGGGGTCCAGCGAGTGCGGTCTCTCGGATGGCTTTTGCTTGCGGTGCAGGAAGCTCGTCGAGGAGTCCGAAGGTCAGGATGGCGAGGCCACGCGTGTCGGGCTGGATGACCCACTTTTGGATGGTCTCGGCCTTGGCCTCATGGTGTTCCCGAATGACACATTGTGCCGCCCGAATGCCCACCCATGGGGGCTGGCTCGCATTGTCCACCAGCCACACGAGATCGGTCGCCACGTCTTTAGACATCGCCTTGAGGGTGTCACACGGGGGTGCGGCATCTCGGACCTTGAGGGCATTGTACAGCGCAGTCTGGCTGGCTGAGGGTGCGACCGTGGGGTCCGCCGCCATGGCTGTGGAGGCCATTATTAACATCAGTGCAGTGGTCATAGAGTCTCCTAAAGCGCACCCGTATAGCGTTGGAGGATCTCACTCTGAATCTCAGAGAGGTCCCCTTGCTCGAGGCAGCTGGTCATGGAACAGACGGGTGCGGGGAACATAAGATTCGATCCAAGTTGATCTTCGCAGGTGCTGCTGGTAGTGCAGTTGGGCGTGTCGCTGCAGGCGTCCCAGCGGGCCCAGTCTTGCTCGACGGGGTGAAACAAGCCCATATAGTGACCGATTTCGTGGGCCATGGTCTCGCCCATGATGTCGATATCCAGCTCGCTGAAGACCGCATCTACCCCGGCGCTCGCGAGCCAACTGATGACCACAGCGCTGCGGGTATTGGCCGTCAGTGTGCCGGGGATTGAGCCGGCCACACCCAGGTAGTCTCGGCCGCCGTCGATGGTAGCACCCACGAGCATCGTGATCTCGTCTTCGTAGGAGTCGAGGGTGGCTTCGTAGATTGTCTCAGAGCCATTTCCCGCGTAGGGCAGGTCTGAGTCGATGTCGCTGCTTGTGATTCGTACGTTTGGGTACAGGCCCATTGGCTCCCAGATTTCAATCCAGCGCTCGATGGCGCTGTCCACTGCAGCGGTCACCTCCGCCATATCGTCGACCCCGTCAGCATAGACGAGTCGAACGTTCACGTCGGCTGCGACAAAGGAAGGATCGTCCTTGGTTTGAACGGTGTAGCTGATGTTGCTTCCGCTTTGGTACGCACCGGTGGAGCCCTTGATGGCCGCTAAGGTGACCTTCCAGGTTCCAGCGAACAGGTTGGCCTCCTCTCCACGGATGGGCCAGTTCAGGACCATCTCATTGTCCAAGGGCCATACCGCCGAGGTGAGGCTGTACGGCTCGGAATACCAATCGTCCCAGTAGAAGACTTGGTTTCCATCCGGGTCCCGAATCTCATCGACGGCGACGTAGTCTTCCCCATCTGCCGTCAGCAGGAAGGAGGTTTGACCCGCCTTCACTTTAATCTTGAGCTCTGCGACGCCAGCTTCTGTGACGATCTCTCCGTCGGAGTACCCGAGGCTCGGGTCTTTGCCCAAGAGGTCTTCGCAGCCGGCTGTGATCAGAACGAATGGAATCCAACGCATGCCGCACAGCATACAGCTAATTCGAGCTCGTGTAGCGGTTGTATCGTCCATCACGAAGAAACCCGACGAGTGTGATGCCACTTTCTTCGGCCAATTGCACAGCCATTGAACTGGGAGCGCCCACCGCAGCCACGACAGGAATCCTCGCAACCAGTGCTTTCTGGACGATCTCAAACCCGGCGCGACCACTCACAAGCAAGATGCGGTCGTCCACAGGCACCCGGTCCTTGTGGATTCGCCAGCCGATGACTTTGTCCACCGCATTGTGTCGTCCAATGTCTTCACGGAGCACCTCGAAGTCACCGGTGACGCTGAACAGCGCGGCGGCGTGCAAGCCTCCCGTCTTGTCAAAGATGGCCTGGGCTTCTCGCAAGCGCGCAACCAGCCCAAGGATGACTGTTGGTGTGGGATGAATGTGGTGGGTGAGGGGGGGGGCGCCCACCAAGAGCTTATCGATGCTCGCTTTACCGCAAACGCCGCACGAACTCGATGCGTACATGGCCCTGTCGGCCTTGCCTCGCCGGCCTGCAGGCACACCAGCGGCCAGTATCGTATCCACTGTGTTTCCCTTTGGGTCACTCGGGTCGTCGACATGGGCCATGGCTTGGATGTCGTCGAATCCATCGATCACGCCTTCAGTGAGCAAAAACCCGGCCACCAATTCCAGATCGTTGCCAGGGGTTCGCATGGTGATGGCGATGGGTCGGCCATCGATGCGGATCTCGAGGGGTTCCTCGGTGGCCACGAAGTCCGGTCTTGGATGGGACCCATCTTCGGTGACCCGTTCGACGCTCACGGGTCGGGTAGACTTGTTCACTGGCCCTCAGTGCTGAATACAGCGTTGGTGCCGGATACTACCGCGCGAGAAGCACCGTGAAGCGTTGGTCTCGCAGATCGACCATATCGAAATCGGTAAAGTCGGCCCGCTCGAGGGCCGTTCGCATCTCACCTTGGGTGTGAGAACGACCATCGGATGTGTACATCAGCATGGTCAATCCAAACAGGGCAGCCGGTTCGGGGCGAGCCATGGTGTGGTCGAGGAACATGTCCTTGATCGCCAGCACCCCGCCAGGGACCAGGGCTTTGCGAATGCGAGGAAGGAGTGCGTCCATTTCGTCGGGTCCGAGGCCATGGACGATGTTGCTCATCAAGATGAGGTGGTAGGGGCCACCGAGATCGTCGACCATAAAGTCGCCCGCTAGGGTGGTGATCTCGTCGCCGTAGCGTTCCTTGGCGATTTCACAGCAGATGTCTCGGTCAAACAAGGTGACCTGCAGTCCGTTTTGGGCGACTTCGTGTCCATAGCGCCCGTGTCCACCGCCGAGGTCGAGGGCCCGGCCGCTCGGTACCCAGGGGACCAGCAAGCGGGCGACTTCTCGCGAGGATTGCTCGGAGCGCCGGTACAGCATGTCCATAAATGCCCGTGTACGGCCCGGGTCGGAGCGCACCACACCTCCGCTGGTGACTTTGGAGCGGCCTTCTCGGTCTCGGATGGGTCCACCATGCTCCAGCACCGTGTTCAGTCGAGCCAGGTCATCGAGGCCTTGGAGAGCTTCGGGACCTGGCAAGGCGCCGCTGGCCCGCAGCTCTCGGGCGGTGTGGGAAAGCGCCCAAGCGGTCGAACCGTCGGGCTGGGGATGGCGAATCAAGATGCCCAGATGAGCGAGCACAGGAGCTGTGTTGCGAATGGCGGAGCCATGGGCCTCGAGGTCCTCGGCTCGCACGGGCTCACCGTGGGACAGGGCTTCAAACAGGCCATGCTTGGCCCACGCGAGCACCACCGCCCAAGCGCTAGCGGCTTGGCGGAGGGCGTCGAGGTCGCCTTCGGTTGAGATTGTTTTCATGGGGCCGTCCTAGTTCAGGGGGCACCTGTATCAGGCTGTGCCGACTTCGGCGCGCTTATAGAAAGCTGCCTGGGTCGTGGGCCCCTTGATCTGCGCTGACCACTTCCATTGCGCTGTTCAAGTGGTACACGCTTGGGATGTACCCATCGTTATCAAACAAGAACTGTGGGAAATTGTAATCGGTGGGCGCGGGTATCGAGAGCACGGGAATGTCGGTGAACCCGTACTGTGTGGCCCAGCTCTCAAGGAACGCTTGGTTCGGAACCGCATCGGAGTTGTCGCCGGTCATCATCTCGATGATCTGCACATCTTGGTCGCGGTATGTGTCCTGGATTGCCTGGACCTCTTCAGCGAGGGACCGACAAGGACCACACCAGCCCGCGCTGACAAGGATCATTACGTGCTTGCCGCAGAAGCTGTATAGGTCGACCATTTCGCCGTGCTGGTCCATGTATGTGAGGTTGGAAGGGACATCTCCAAGCGCGAGGGTGGGCCACTCGTATGTGGTTCCACCCTGTACGATGGAGGTGGTTGCGGAGGGGCCGGTTTCCACAGGGGGTGTGTCGCAGAAGCCCACGTTGTAGCCACCGGTGTACGGGTGACTGTATGCGTAGTCTGGGTTTGTGCCTGCAGCGGTCTCTTCGCCGTTGGTGAAGCCATCGTCGTCGTCGTCCGCACCATCATCGGAGCTC
>CAWVVG010000168.1:0-7475 GCA_963932775.1 uncultured bacterium | reverse complement strand
GAAGCTGGGCTCCAGTACCGGCCCCGGGTCCCGACACAGCAGCTCAAGCCCAGCGGCCTCCCGCCCTCCACGGGCCCGCCAGATCACCAAGGTCTCCTCGCCCGCCCGATCCAGCGTCGAGCGAAGCCGAGCCAGGCTTCGACCGATATCCTCAAAGGGGTCCCCTACCTCAAACACGGGAATTTCTGCCTTGAGCAGCGCGTAATCCATGCCGATGTCCTCGAACCTGCCGGCAAACTGCTGGATTTCCTTGGCGTTCAGCCCGTCCTCAAGAGAACTGGCCACAGCCCCGCCAGCGGGCACCACTTCTAAGCTTGAGTCCATCCAACCCAGCAGGTCCACAACCAGCTCGGCACAGCCGATATACGCCGGCTGATCACCCAGCGCCTCAGCACACTCGGCCAACTTGCTCCTGACCAACGAAGGAGAGGCATAGCCCCGGGCACGGTCCGGAAGGTTGTGGGCCTCATCCACGACCACCACCCAGTCCCCTGGTGCGTCGGCCAGTGGGCCGATTCTCCGGGAGGGGTCGAAGGCATAATTGTAGTCACCTATGATGATGTCTGCGGTTCGAGCGAGCTCCATCGACAACGCAAATGGACAGACCGTATGCTGCTGTGCCGTATCCACGACATCATCCGGCCCCGGAACCCGAACCACCCCATTGTCTTCGGTCCACATGGCATCGTGGAGGTGACCCTTGCGAACCCGATCGTGGTGACCGTTGGCAAATTTACAGCAATCGGGTCGACACGAGACGACTTCGTTCAGGCATGCCTTGTCCCGCGCGCGGATGCTGACTGCACGAATGGGCAGCCCGGCTTGGGAGAGCTTCCGGATTGTATCTTCCACAATGCGCTGCTGGGTGGTTCGTGCGGTAGCGAAGAACACACGCCTATCGGTGCGATAGGCTTCGGCCAGCACTCCGTACAATACCCCCGCTGTCTTTCCAAGACCCGTGGGCGCATTGAGCAGCAGGTGACCGCCCCGGGCCACCGCGTCCTCCACTTCTGTAGCAAGCTCCTCCTGGCCCAAGCGCCAATCATCGTGAGCAAACGGAACGACGGCATCCCTTCGTCTAGCGATCCAAGCCAGATACTGCTCCCGCCGTTGAATGATCCAACCGAGTTGATCAATCAAAAAGCCTGAAAAGCCAGGATCAGGGTCCACCTGCATCAGGTGTTGGGTGCCATCGGCCACCGAGATGAGTACCAAGCTGCCCACGGCACGTCGGCCCTGAGCCTCCAGCGCATGCAGGTACATCCGAAGCTGCAGTACAGCGTTCGGAAGGTCGTCTGGTACGAGACGACTGAGCCGTTCATACCCGAGTGCTGAAGACTTCACCTCCTCCACCACCCAGTAGTCGCCTTCCTGGGTGAGACCATCCATCCGACCCGTGATGAGCACTTCCCATTCCCGAACGAGCATGCGGTGTTTGACCTGGACTTCCGAGGCAAATTGGTCGTCCTCGAGACTGCGATGGGACTGGTAAATTTGATGGGCTGCCACTCCAGCAGCCATTCTCGCCCGCCCACCCCAGGACACAGCCATGCTCAGATGGCCCGACGGTGGACCCGCATCGACCACGTCATGGACCGACATTTCCAAAACACGGTCTGCATCATTAAATCGAAGCAATGGGGGCATCCGTGGACGAGAGGTACGGCACAGACCCCTAACCGAGGGCGGGGCCCACGCGAGCAGGGTATGAGACGGCATCGGAGAGGTTCGAATGAGTTCAACAGACACAGCTTGGGCGTCCCTCACAGGACGAGTTGCAGAATTGGAAGCCTTAGAGGGGGTCATGCAACTCCTTGAGTGGGACCAGCAAACCATGATGCCCTCCGGGGGGGCACCTCACCGAGGCTCACAGCTCTCCACTCTGAGCGGTTTGATGCACGACCGCTTGAGCGACCCGGAGATTGGCGACTGGCTCAGTCACCTGGACACCGACACCGATCCGGTTCGAGTCGCAGCGGTTCGCAATGTTCGCAGGGACCACGAGCGGGCAGTCAAGGTTCCGTCTCGCCTGGTTTCCGAGATTGCTGAAGCCAGCAACAGTGGGTTCTCAGCCTGGATGAATGCCCGGGAGCAAAACAGCTTCGTACCGTTTCAGCCCGCCCTTGAGCGCTTGGTGGAGCTCCGGCGGACAGAGATATCTGCTCTGGGTCCGGCGGATCACCCTTACGACCACATGCTGGACCAATACGACCCGGGCTCGACCACTGCTCAGCTTCAGCCGCTGTTTGCCCGCCTCAGAACGGAGTTGGCCGCATTCATCGCTGAAGTCAGCCAACACGAAGGGCCACAGGCAATATCGGGCCAATGGGACATTGAAGGCCAACAACGGCTGAGCGACACCGTGATTTCAGCAATCGGATTTCGACTCGAGGACGGACGCCTCGACGCCTCACAGCACCCCTTTACCGTAGGGATGGGCTCAGGCGACGTACGGCTCACCACTCACCTGTACCCAGACGACTTGCTCGGCGGACTCACCGGTACGGTACACGAAGCCGGCCACGGTATGTACGAACAAGGCCTGCCATCGAATCACGTCGGCACCAGCGTTGCCAGCGCTGCAGGCATGGGACTCCACGAGAGCCAGAGCCGCTTCTGGGAGAACGTCATCGGGCGCTCACAGCCCTTTTTCGAGTGGTTGGTCCCGCACATTTCTGAGCAGTGGCCAGACAACACCCTCACGGCGACCGACTGGTTCGGCCACGCAAACCGAGTGGAGCGCTCCTTCATTCGGGTGCAAGCCGATGAGGCCACCTACAACCTTCACATCATCATTCGTTTTGAACTTGAGTTGAAGCTGTTGACCGGTGAGCTCTCCGTTGCGGACCTGCCCGAGGCCTGGAACGCTGCATACTCCGAGCTGCTGGATATTCGCCCAACCAACCCCAACGAGGGAGTGCTTCAAGACGTGCACTGGTCTGGCGGTTTATTCGGGTATTTCCCGAGCTACACCATCGGCAACCTCTACGCTGCAAGCTTCCGCTTCCAAATGGAGGCCGACATTCCAGACATGTGGCAGCGGGTGAGCCGTGGCGAGTTCGAGCCTGTCCTGGGATGGCTGCGAGACAAGGTGCATCGGCACGGACACCTACTGGATGCCCCAGAGATATTTCACAATGCCGTGGGAGACCGCGATCCTGTGGCCGATATGATGACGCACCTTCGCAGCCGTCAGGGTTCACTGTACGGCATCTGAACAGGCTCGGTCAGTCCCTAAGTTCTTAGGCGCCCAGTGCTTTTTCGATGGCCTTGAGTATCTTTTTGCCACTGGGCTCGGTGGTCGACCGAAACCGGTCAATGACCTTGCCATCCTTGCCTACCAGAACCTTCTCAAAGTTCCACAATACTGGGGTCCGACCCTTGAGAAGGTAGTCGTACAGCGGGCTGCGGTCCGATCCGTTGACTGCCTGTTTGTCGAGCAGCGGGAAATCCACACCAAAATTAATTCGGCAAAACGATTGAATTTGAACGGAGGAACCGGACTCTTGAGCGCCAAACTGATTGCACGGTACTCCCACAACCACCAAACCCTTCTCCTTGTTTTCGGTCCACAAGCCTTGGAGGGCATCGTACTGGGGAGTAAACCCGCACCTGCTCGCTACATTGACGAACAGGACCACCTTCCCCTTCCAAGCGGAGGTATCGAAGGACTCGCCCGACAGGAGAGTGAGTTGCTCCGGCATGCTCTGAGCACCCGCCCCGGTTGAACCAAACATAGCCATCAGCATGAGTACCCTCCAGATTTGAAACACGTTTGCCTCCAGAAGAAAGAGTATCCGAGTTGGATACCCAGGCCCACTATGTACACCCTCACACCAGCGGGTTCGGGTCAGTAGCGGCTGCCACAGTCACTGCAGTCCGTACCCGACTCGCAGGTATCGAAGGTCGACGCCACGCCGGATTCCCCAAACTCATCGTCCGGTTCGAAGCCATCGTCACAGTCGCCATCACCCGCAGTCGCACAGCTGTCGCTGCACACGTCGCGGGTCCCACAGTCGGTACAGTCTGTTCCGTATGCACACTCATGGTAGTCATTACCCGTACCTCCGTCGTCGCACTCGCCATCGCCGGTCCAGTCCGCCTGACCGTCAGCACTGCCGCAGGTGTCTTCGCAGATGGTCGTGACATCCGCGTCAGCGTCCGCGTCCGCGTCAGCATCTGAATCCGAGTCGGTATCTGAATCCGAGTCTGAGTCGGAGTCTGAATCTGAATCTGAATCTGAATCGGCATCGGCCTCCGTTCCGCACTCCATCGCCATCGCCTGAGCCGCCGATAGGTTGGTTTCGCAGTAGTCGGCTTCGGCACTTCCAGGTTGTGCTGTTCCGTATTCCTTGAACACCGTGTCACAGCCATCATCATCGAGGCAGGCACACCGTGCATCAATGTATTCCTGACACGGATTCACCTTTTCAGTGCATCCGCTCAATGCGCCCACAGCGACCAACAATAAAAGACGAAACATAGCTGCCTCCACTTCGGCCATTCTGAACAGGTTTTACGTTCATGGCAACCACCATGGTTACAGTGCCAGTCAAAGGATGACGCCGTGAGCATTCGATTTGATACCCCAGTACTGCTCACCCATCGTCTCCTGCTTCGCCCAGTCACGTCGGCTGATGTACCCACAATCCAGCAGGAATTCGGCCGCTGGAACATCATCAAAAACATGACGAAGAACTGCCCTTGGCCCTACCCTGGCGACGGGGCTCAACACTGGTTTGAGCATTCCGTCCAGGCAAAATATGCGGACAAATCGGGTGCCATCTGGGCGATCACTCGCCGTGCAAAACCCGAACAAGTGATCGGTATCATCGATATCCGTGAAGACGTCGGGCAAGGCAATCGGGGGTTCTGGCTGGCCGAACATCAATGGGGCCAGGGCATAATGACCGAGGCGGTGGCCAAGGTGACCGACTGGACCTTTACAAACACCCCACTCACCGAGCTCACCGTCTACAATGTGGCCAGCAATGTGGCCTCGAGACGGGTGAAAGAAAAGACAGGTGCGGAGCTAGTCGGGACCGTAATCGAGGACTACCACTGTGGTGAGACGGAGTCTGAAGTCTGGATAATCCGCAAGGAAGCTTGGGAAATTGCCCGCAATTATTGAGAATCGACCTCTGCCATCAAGGATCGATGGTTTCCATTCCAAGAATGTTGACGATCCGGACGCGAACTCCAGAGCCAAGCACGCCGGTATGGCACCCCAGTCGCTGGTCAGAGGGAACACCCACATCTGCCTTGGTCCTCGTTTCGTGCCCCTCAACTTCCGTCAGGGATTCCGATCCCGCCAGAATGTGCACGCGGCAGGTACCACAGGTGCCGTCGGTGCATCCCGTCGAGATCGGCTGCGGCCCCCGCCCCGCGGCGAGCACCAGTGAGTCGCCTTCCTTCGCGGTTGTGGTGAACTCTGAGCCATCCGGACACTCAAAAGTGACCTGATAAGACTTTCGTACAGGTGCCTCGGACTTCGATGGAGAAACGCCATCCAAACCAAACAAGCCCCTCAAGCGACTGCGAATGCCAAAGGGTGTCATCTATTCATCCTTTTTTGGGTTGGTGGGCGAGAGAGCGCCCACGGCACGGTCGTACAACCAATTTGGTATCCACCGAACTAGGTTCATCAAACAAATCATCTGCCAAGGAAAGTTAATCTCGGCCCTGCCGGCCTCCAGTCCATTGGCAATAATGCGTCCCGCTTTCTCGGTCTTCACCAAGAAGGGCATCTTGAAGGCATTCTTATCGGTCAACTCTGACACGACAAAACCCGGGTGGACCGTGCTCACACGAATGCCTACCCCGCGCAGGTCAACCCGCATCGCCTCGAGTAAAGTGGTCACATAAGCCTTGCTGGCAGAGTACGGGCCAAAGTTGGGAAGGCCCCGAAAGCCAGCCACGCTGGAGGTGGCAGCAAGCGTCCCACCGCCTCGCTGCATCATCCCTGGAATGACCGCAGCAAAGGCATGAATGACACCCACGACGTTCACCTTCAAAATAGTCTTTGTGGCCGACGCCGAGAAGTCCCGGGCGCTTCGCCCATCTCCGATTCCCGCGTTTGCAAACATCAGATCACAAGGTCCAAGGCGGCTCTCCAAGGCGCTAACTGCATCGTTAAGGCTCGCCTCATCCGACACGTCTGCGGTAGCAAAGTCCGCGTTGTCGCCCAGCTCCGCTACCAGCTCCTTGAGGCGGTCCTCCCGTCGGGCGATGAGGCCCACTCGCCACCCGCGGCCATGCAGCTCGGCCGCTACCGCAGCACCAATTCCAGAGGAAGCTCCCGTGATCATCGCAACTTTCATGATTGGCCTCTAACCACTCAACTGAAAACGATGTCATCCTTTTTCACAACCAAGCTCTTGAGAGACAGGCCTTCCCGCATCACAAAGAACCCGCCGAGTGCACACGTGAAGGCGAACTGCCCGAGGTGGAGGGTAATCGCGAAGGTTCCCGCCAAGTCGGACTCCACACCCAACAGCCACAAGGCCGCTGTACAGAAGACCTCATAGCCACCGAAGAACCCCGGCGTCGGCAGCGCGGTCATCCCTGCCAATGTGATCGACCACGTGGTCCACACCGCACCCACTGAGCTCGGGATACCGGGAAAGCCCCACATAAAGGTGCCGATTCCCAACAAGGTGGTTCCCCAAAGACCAGCAGTCTGGACAGCGATCACCACAAGGGTGACTGGGCGGCGAAACAAGGCCGACAAGCCCTCCCGAAAGCGACGCGCGAATCCAGCGATCGTGGCCCCCGCCAGAGGAAATCGTTCGAGTTGGGCAATGGCAGGCTCACCGATCCACACCAGCAGCGCACCAAAAATACTCCCACCAGCAACCATGATGCCGGCAATTCGCTGCCCCGCACCCACCACGTCGATGCCTTGAATTAGCAAACCTTCTGCAGGCAACTCAACCCACCAAGTGAGTCCCACCAACATCACCAACAACATGCACACATCCATCAAGCGTTCGATGACAATGGCCGCCATTGCGGCACCAAACGGTACACCGTGGCGCTCCGCCAACAACCCCGGCCGAACCAACTCCCCCAGACGCAGGGGCACCACATTGATTGCCAAGAAGCCGATGCTATTGATGGCGAATAAAGATGCGAAGGAAATAGACCGACCCAAGATCGTGCCCAATCGCAGGGTTCGAATTGCGTGGGCCACCAGGTAGCAAACAAAGACGGGGACAAAGGTCCACCACTTGGTCTCCCTGAGTGCCGCCTCAGCCTTCTCCCATTCAATGCCAGAAAGGACAACACCAAGGCACGCCACGGTAACAAGCAGAACTAGGGCCAAGCGGGCGCGCATCAGGTTCGGCGCTTCAGCATGTGCATGGCGAAGAACCCATTCTCCAGGGCTTGATCACCCTCGAGTCCATATGCCTCTGGCAGTTCTTCGCCCGTCACATCAGAACCGAAGAAACGGTCCCATATGACCAGCGTATTCC
>CAWVVG010000167.1:0-7517 GCA_963932775.1 uncultured bacterium | reverse complement strand
TGAATCACTGCGGCTGCGACGGCCACCAGGGCGACAATGCTCAGTGCGGACACCCTGTCCGAGCTGTAAATAAACACCAGGGCCAAGGCGCCCAGAATGGTGGCGCTGCTGAGCATGATTAGCGCCACCTTACGCTGGGACATTCCTTTGCGAAGAAGCATGTGGTGCACGTGGTATTGGTCTGCGCTGAACACCGGCTTTCCTACGAGGTAGCGGCGAATCACAGCCATCGACAGATCAAAGATGGGCAGCGCCAAGGCGACGAAGGCCGCCACTATGCTGAACAGCGTGAAGCTCTTTTGTGAGCCATGGGTGCTGGCCAAGGCAAGGAGGAAGCCGAGGAATAAACTTCCAGTGTCACCCAGAAAAATGGATGCAGGGTTCCAGTTGAAGCGCAAGAAACCCAGGGTGGCACCAACCATTGAGATGAGCAACAGCGCACCCACAACATTGCCTTCGACCAAGCTCATCACGAACAGTGTCGTGCCCGCCAAAACGGCGACTCCGCCAGCGAGTCCATCGAGTCCGTCGATTAGGTTGATCGCATTTGTGACCAGTACAATCCAAAACACTGTGACGGGAAAGGTCCATGGCCCCAGAGCGACTACACCGGCAAAAGGAATGCTGATGACGCTGATCTGAACCCCGGCATGAAACACGATCATGGCTGCGGTGATCTGACCAATAAGCTTGGTTAGGGCGCTGGCTCCCCGCAGGTCGT
The DNA here is from genome assembly GCA_963932775.1 of uncultured bacterium. Classification (GTDB taxonomy): domain Bacteria; phylum Myxococcota_A; class UBA796; order UBA796; family UBA796; genus UBA796. The sequence continues at coordinate 6,796 of CAWVVG010000167.1, read as the reverse complement.
CATGAATGCCGACTGCCAGAATGATGGAACCGCCACCCAGCAATGAGATGAGCAGTCCTTGTTCCGCAAAGAAGGCGGCGGAGATGTCGTTGTCCCACCACATCAAGGCGATCAGGGGAATAAAGAAGGCGATGGCCACCGCGATGCCGCCCAAGCGGGGGATCGGGGTGGTGTGAATTTTACGGCCTTCTGGCTCGTCGTACAGGCCCCACCGAACCGCCAAGTTTCGAATCAGCCAAGTAAGGCCGATACCGAAAAAGAAAGCGAGAGCAAACGCGATGAGGAAAGTACGCATGGTCTATTTCACCCTGTTTGTCTTTCGTCGGGGGGGTCGCCGTACGTTGAGTTGTAGTCGTAGTAGTAGTAATACCCGTACCCGGTCCGGCGGATGTCGAGCTTGTTCACGATGGCACCGATCACATTTGCCTTGACCTCGGCCATCCGTGAACGGCATTGAAGCACATGGTCTCGGTTGGTCTTGTTGGATTCGATTACCATCAAGACGCCGTCGACAAAGCGAGAGAGGATGAGTGGATCAGCCACCGCCCCGATTGGGCTGGAGTCAATGATCAGGAAATCGTACATCGTGAGTGAGTCGAGCATACGGATCATGCTGGAGGATCCCAGGAGCTCGGCGGGATTGACTGGCCTAGGGCCCGAGGACATCAAGTCCAAACCCTTCACATGGGTCCGCTTGATCGCCTGTTCGACTGGCATGCCGTCCACGAGAACGGAACTCACCCCTACCTCATTTCCGAGGTCAAACAGCTTGTGTTGAGTCGGGCGCCTTAGGTCAGCATCGATGAGCAACACTCGGCTGCCGGTCATGGCGATGATGGTAGCGAGGTTCGATGAAATGAAGCTCTTTCCCTCCCGCGGGACGGCACTTGCGATGAGTAGACGCTTCTGTGGGCCATTGTCGGGAGTGCGGAACAGGATGTTGGTACGGATACTTCTGAGGGCCTCTGCAGCCGTCGACCGGGGGCGTGCATTCACATAGATGTTCCGATCCCGCTCGTTATCTAAGCTCAATAGGTCGGATGTTGTGAGCACGGGTACCGCGCCGAGGAATGGTACGCCGACCACTTCCTCAAGGTCTTCTCGACTCTTGATGGTTGAGTCCACGTACTCCATAAAGAAAGCCAGAGCGATTCCGCCAAGCAAGCCGATTAAGAGGGCCATGGGGAGGTTGGTGGTGAGTTTTGGACGCACCCGGTCGGCAATGGCAACAGCGCGGTCGATGAACCAGATGTTGTTTGATTGCACCAAGCTCGCGAGGTCAACTTCGCTCATACGAGTGTCGAGGCTGGAGAACAGTCCTGCGTTCTTGTCAGCGTTGGCTTGAAGGAACGCCAACTCGATGCCCTTTTTCTCAAGGCCCTCGAGTGAGGCCTCGCCTTGCTGCGCTGCCGCATCAAGGGCCATCTCTCGCTCCGTGATCATCTTGATTTCGGCTTCCTTGCCTGTCATCAACTGGAGGACCTGGGCTTGGATCTGTGTGGTGAGGCCATCAAGCTTGGCCTGGGCGCGCACCATCTTGGGGTGCTTGGGAAGGTATCGAACAGCGAGGGCGTCGCGCTCTTGCTCTGCTGTACGGAAGGTCTGAAGCAGGCTCTGAAGAACAGGGCTTTCTTCACTCATATGGGTCGCGAGACCCGTCCATTGCTTGGCGGTCGCAAGCTTCATGCCACGGCTGTATGTTGCCTCAAGGGCGATGCGTTCGGCATGAGTAGCGCCAAGACGCTCGCGGAGTTGGCCCAGGTTGCCCTCGACTGACTGGATCTCGCTCAGGCGATTTTCATACTTGAATTCGTGGACCTTCTGGTCGGATTCGTACTTCCGCTGGCGGTAGACTTCCTGTTGGTCCCGCAGCCACGTGAAGGCCGAGTTCGCGGTGTCGAGCGAACGCTGGAGGTTCATTTCGATGTAGGTTTCAGCGAGGGTGTTTGAGAACAACGCCGCTTTGTCTTTGTCCGGATACTCGACGGTCACGAGCACTAAGCGGCTGTCGAGGTCGGGCTGGATTTTAAGAATGCTCCGGAAATGCTCGAAGGTGTCCTCGACCTCGTCAAAGTCTGTGATGCCGTGTCGCTCTTGAAGTCGAGACACGGTCTCCTCAATGATGGAGCGGCTCTGCATGATGCGGTACTGGGTCGCGTAGTAGGCTCGCCGCTCATCTTGAGCAGAGAGGCTCACGACCTCAGAGAGGTTGTCCCGTCCCAGGACACTCGAGGTGTTGGGACTGATTTCCAGGGTGGCCGTCGAGCCGAAGTACGGCGTGGACAGCATGGTGCCGATGGTAACCGTGCCCATCAGGATTCCGCAGAACAGCCCGACGGTCAGTTGGCGCTTTTTAAGAATTCTCCAGTAGTGGAGAAGAGTTGCTTCGCGCTGATTGGCATTTTCACTTTCGAACATGTAGCCCTGCTATCGGAATTGTATGCTGGTTCATTCAGTGTCTGACTAAATAATCACGAAACAAATGGGGTATTCAGGTCAGGATTTCGTAAGATGTCGCTGCATCTGAGCCCGGAAGTTACCACGGCATGAACCGTTCCACCACCCATCAACGCCCGACATCTCCAATTGTGGAGGTGGCCCTTCTGTGCCTTTTACCGGTCTCGGCCCTGGCTTTTGGAGGGGTCCACATCTGGCCTCGCGTCGCCCTGACCGCCCTTTTGCTGTGGATTGGTGTCCATTTGGTGACCCGTAGCCGCTACGTAAATCGGAGTCTTTTGGCCGGTCTGATCGGTGTGTGCTTGGCGATCTCAGTCCTTCCTTTGATACCGGTTCCCGCTTCCGTACGAGGAGCCCTATTGGGCCAGTTGGCGGTACCCATTCAGCAAGTCTTGGACCTCACTGAGCAGACGGTTCGTCCGCTGGCGCTGGATCCGTGGGCGGGTCTGTTTGGTTGGGTTGAGGCCGTGGCGCTGGCATTGCTGGGGGTCGGTGTAGCCGGCTGGGGCACCCGGGCAGGGCGTGTGCGTCGGTTGCTCTGGGTGACCATTGGAACGGGCGCAGTCGTGGTTGTGTTGATGCTGACCCACATGGGCTTGGGTATGGACTCCATCTATGGGTCCGGCGTGGGCTCAGGCCACATGGACAAGTTCTTTGGGCCGTTTGTGAATCCGAATCATGGCGGTGTCTTTGCTGCCGCTATTTTGCCCCTCGCATTGACTCGCTGCATAGATGGCGGGGTCCGGGAGCGGCTCATTGGCGTTGCTGCGGTCGGGCTCCTGGGGCTCGGAGTCTGGATGTCAGGCAGCCGTGGCGCAGTAGTGGCTTCGGGGTTTGGGCTCGCTGCGACCATCGCGGCGGTGGGTGGACCCCGGGTCAAGGTAGCAACAGCTGGAGCTTTGGCCTTTGTGGGGGTGTCCGTCTTGGCTGTGGGTCCGAAACGAGCTTTGGAGTGGCTTAGTTCGCTCGTCGCACCAGGCCTGATCAAGATGGTAGACGCGGGCTATGTCGATCTGACCACCGGTCGCGTGGACCTGCTCACAGATACGATGCAGATCGTCGGTGCCGCTCCGGTCTTGGGTGTGGGGCCCGGCGGCTTCCGGCAGGCGTACCGCATGGTCAGGGGTGGGTCGTCTTTTACCACCAGCTCCCATGCCCACAACGAGTACCTTCAGCTGTTCGCGGAACATGGCGGATTGGTGGCGGTGGTGGCACTGGTGGCGCTGATATTGATTCTCAGTATTGGGCTGGCTGGGCTTGCCTCGTGGTCTCACCGTCCGGACAGGCGCTGGTTGATCTCTGGCTGGTTGGGGACCATCGTAGTGCTCGGGGTGTCGAGCCTCGTGGATTTTCCGATTCGCCTCCTAAGTCATGCCATTCTCGCGTCCGTGGCCCTGGGGCTTTTGGTGGGACTCTCGCGGCCTCAGCGAGGGGGCTCATCCATCGGCATTGGCGCTCTTCGGTGTGTATGGGGTGCCGCAGGCTTGGCTGGAATCGGGCTAGTGATTGTGGCTCATGGTTCGGTCGGGCCGTGGGCCAGCGGTGAGGCATCTCAGTCCGATGGCGAAGCCTGGGTGTCTGCCATTGGTGAAGGTGCTGACCGGGACACTGCGCTGAATGCCGCGGCGGGACACTTCACCAATGCGATGGTGCGTGGCATGGGCCGTCGGTCCTTTCAGTGGCTTGCTCAAGTTCGGATGGCTCAGGGTCGGTATGACGATGCGGAGGCGGTGCTGGCAGCGGGTACAGGTGTGGACCCGACTATGTCCTGGCTGTGGAGAGATCGGGCACGTCTGGCCCAGCGGATGGGCAACGGTGAACTGGCACGCATGTCCTGGGCCCGCATGCTTGCGGTGGATCTGCCACCGACGCTCGATCCACTTGACGTCATGCACGAAGCGTTCTTTGGTGGAGAGTTTGACGTGCCCATCGAGCAGGCGCGGGCCATTCTTCCAGAGCGGGCGGACCGGTATCGGCAGGGAGCCCTGGTGATGGACCAACTTGGACTCGTTGAGGAAGCAGAGACTTTATTTCGCCATGCATTGTCCATGGAGGAAAACAGGGTCTTTCATTATGCGACGGCCCTAAAAAAGTGGGGCCGCCCGCATGATGCTGTCATGCTCCTCGAGGCGCATCGCCCGGGGTGTAAGGCGAGGTCGCTTTACGCGAACAGTTTGCTCGCTGTCAGGCGGTATTCGGATGCAGTTGATGCCTATGTAGAGGCGCTCTCGAGCTGTGGCGCCAGCTCATGGGAGCTTCGACAGGGAATCTGCCATGCCCGGCTGCTGGCGGGAGACCTCCGAGGAGAAGGGTCCGTGGAAGAGCTGCTCAAGGAACGACCGGAGTCTCAAAAACTTCGCCGGGTCTGGTTGTGGGTGCTCTCTAGGCGGGGCCGCCCGGTTTCAGCTGTCCACCACCTTCAATATCTGAAAGATAGTGGTGTGATTCGACCGGTGGAGCGCATCGCGCTGCAGCGAGCTTCAGAAGGCCTTCCGTTTGTGTTGTCCCATCCCGATGAGCCTTCAAACCCAGGCTGAAACATGGTAGCGTCTGGTCAGAATAGACGCAGGGGACGCTTCATGACTAAACGCATTTTTATTCTGACTCTGATGGGAGCGTGGTGTGGCTGTGGCGATGGTGCCACAGGCGATGACGAGGCTTGGGGTCAGTTCGTGACGAAATACGCAGAGCTTTACTGTGACCTGCGCGAAGACTGCAGCCCCAGCTTGTTTGAGAGCGAATTCAATGGCGACGACGAGCAGTGCAAGAAAGCCGTTGTGATCAATGAGAACAAAGCGCGGCAAAAGAAGATTGAGCGAGAGTGCGAGTTTGATTCTGACCAGGCCAGCAAGTGTTTGGGCGATACACAGGAGATGAGCTGCACGGAGTGGGACGAGGGGGCGCTTGATGAGGTCTGCAACCCGGTGTGGCAATGCGACTAATTTTTGTATTCTTCTTGGTTCTCTCCTGCGGGGAAGACGAAAGCCACAGGAAAGTGGACGCAGAGACGTTCCTGTCTGAGTACCCACAGGCCTTCTGCGAAATGTGGGCTGACTGCAACCCAGACAAACTTCAGGACTTGTACGACGGCGACCTCACGATCTGTGTCGAAGACCTTGAGGACACTCAGCGTGACCGGATTGAACGGGACGGGTGTGCTTTCTCAGGCAGTGCCGCTGGGGACTGCCTGGATGTCCTTGATGGAATGGTGTGTGCCGACTGGGAAGAAGGTGAGGGCAACATCTGTGGTGATGTGATCGACTGCTCCGAGGGCTAGGCTTCACCGGGACGTGGGGGGCTCAGAGCCGTTGAGCAGGCGGGCAATGTTGTCTTTGTGTCGTTGGAGAACGCCCAGGGCCAGAACGATGCAGACCCACAATGCGTCGGGTTGGAGCCAGACTGCGAGGATCGGCAACGTCGCGGTCGCTACGAGGGCGGCCACGCTAGAGCGCTTGATGGTCAGGAATGTGACCATCCAGACGATGGCCGTGAACAAGGCGACCAATGGGGTCAGTGCGAGCAGCGCACCGGCTACGGTGGCCACACCCTTTCCTCCACGAAATTCCAAATAGGCGGACCAACAGTGTCCAACAAATGCGGTGATGGCCACCATGCCTGGGAACCACGGCGTGTCAGATACAAGCGGCGCAATCAGCACTGGAACACAGCCCTTGGCCAGATCTCCAACGAGGGTTGCACCGCCAAATTTCGCGCCCAAGATACGGTGGACATTGGTGGCCCCAATGTTTCCACTGCCGTGCATGGTGACGTCTACATCGGCGTATAGGGCTGCCAAGATTGAGCCGGTGGGAATCGAGGCCACCAGATAGGTGAGCAGCAGAAATACTCCAGATTCAATCATGGATGCCCCCTAAAGAGGCTCAGTTCCTGGACGATGGATTCGAGCTCAACGGCTTGGCTTTCCTCTCCAGCACTTCGCTCCAAGACCACCAATCGGGTGATGGTTCGTTCGAGACCCGTCCAATCGCCAGCACGAGACTGCGCCTGGATCGTCGCACTGTACAAGGTGAATGCATGCCGCAGTTCCCCCTGCATTGCCATGGCATCCGCTTGAAGTCGCAAGCTAGCTGCGCTTGCGATGGGGCGGCCTGCATCCGTAAAGAGCTTGCCTGAAGCAAGTGCGGTTGGCTGAGCGGAGACCGCATCTCCCGAACGGAGGGCTGCATCCGCCTCCCGCCTGTTTAGACTGGCTTGGGTCAGCGACGACGGGTCTCCAATGTTTCGGGCCCTGCGCAGCATCTTGTTGGCTCGGGTCCAGTTTCGTTGGCTGATGGCCAGTCCGATCCCACCGAGCTGCCGGTTGAACTGTTCTTCATCG
>CAWVVG010000166.1:0-7558 GCA_963932775.1 uncultured bacterium | reverse complement strand
ATGGCTCATGGCGCGAGATACCGGATGTTTTCCGGCCTTGATGCATCCGCCTTCTTTGTTGATGCGGACGTACCAGCGAAAGGATTCGCCGTCATCGATGACGCCGGCTTGAGCCAAAACGGTACCCATGCCTCGGGCGGTGGCCCCTTTGGGGACGTCCACAATGACTTCCGTGGAGTCGAACGGGTCCGCTGGAGCCCCGGAGAGACCCGCTATAATCGAACACCCAATGAACAAGAACCACAACATCGTGCACTTGCGTATCGCAGCACTTAGGGGTCCGCATGCCGCGTTTTAATCCTTTATTGGACGAGCTCAAGACCTACCCAGCTGTGGCGGTGGATCGACAGAAGGCCAAGTTGATTGAGAGTGGGCGACCTGTCTTTGATTTTGGGAAGGGAGATCCGGAAGAGGCTCCCCCAGAATTCGTCGCTGATGCCCTCCGGAATGCGGTGGTGCCGCGTCTTCCTTACCCTACGGTTCGGGGCTCAGATGAGGTTCGATCCACGATCGCCGCGTATTTTGAGCGGCGTTTCGGGGTCACACTCGATCCTTCGAGCGAGATTGTACCCACGTCTGGCAGCAAAGAAGCGGTGTTTCACATGCCGTTGCTGGTCGTAGATCGGAACGCGCCAGACCGTGGCGTTGTGTTTCCGGACCCCGGTTACCCGGCCTACCACCGTGGAGCCTTGTTTTCCGGTGGTGAGTCCATTGCCGTACGCTTGTCTGGCGACCACATTCTTCGGCCACAAGCGCTCGATCCAGCCATCATCGAGCGGACCCGCCTCATCTGGTTGAACTCCCCGCACAATCCCTCTGGGGCGGTCATGTCTCTGGCGGATCTACAGGCGGCTGCAGACTTCTGCCGAGAGAGGGACATCCTGCTCGTGTCGGATGAGACCTACGCGGACGTATACCATTCAGACCCACCCCACTCTCTGCTTGAGTGTGGCCTGCAGGGTGTGTTGGTTCTACACAGTTTGTCGAAACGCTCGGGCATGACGGGGTATCGATCGGGGTTTGTCGCAGGCGACCCGAAGCTTGTGAGCCGCCTCATGATGCTGCGAACCAATCCAGGCGTAGTGCCCACCGATTTTGTGAATGCTGCTGCGATTGCCGCATGGTCGGACGATGCTCACTGTGAGGTGCGCCGAGAGGCATTCCGGCAAAAGAAGGCGCTCTTTTTGGCCTTCTTTGATGAAGTTGGCTTGGAGGTCATCGGTCGAGAGGCCAGCTTGTACCTCTGGCTCAAGGTTCCAGGGGGCGACGATGAGGCCTATGCGACGCGACTGCTGAGCGTGGGCATTGTGGTCAGTCCGGGGCGCATATTTGGCGTCGCTGGGGCCGGCCATGGTTACATTCGAATCGCGATGGCACCGAGCCTTGAGCAATGTAAAGTGGCCATTGATGCATGGCGACAATTGGAGGTCTGAGTGGAAGACTTGAGAAATCGGATTGAGACATTTTCAAATGGCGGAGAGTCGGACCCCGATGCGGTGCATCGGGCCATCGAACTGCTGGACCGTGGTGAGCTCCGGGTCGCTGAAAAGGTAGACGGTGAGTGGATCATTCACGAGTGGGTCCGCCAAGCCATCCTGCTGTATTTTCGGGTGGCGAAGATGGAGGTTCACGAGGTGGGTCCGTATGAGTTTCACGACAAGATTCCGCTCAAGAGAAACCTCGCTGAGCAGGGTGTTCGGTTGGTTCCACCTGGGTTCATTCGGTACGGCGCCCATGTGGAGCGCGGTGCGGTGATCATGCCCGGCTATGTGAACATTGGTGCCCATGTGGGCCAAGGAACGATGGTGGACACATGGGCTACCGTGGGTTCATGCGCTCAGATTGGAAAGAATGTGCACCTCTCCGGGGGTGTGGGAATCGGTGGAGTGCTCGAGCCGCCAGGTGCCCGCCCGGTCATCATTGGCGATGGCGCCTTCGTTGGCTCTCGCTGCATCGTAGTGGAGGGCGTACATATTGGAGAGGAGGCTGTTCTCGGTGCCAATGTGGTTCTGACAGCGTCCACATCCATAGTGGATGTGACCGGCGAAGTGGAGGTTGTAACCAAAGGGTATGTACCGCCCCGCTCGGTGGTGATTCCTGGGATGCGTCCCAAGAAATTCCCAGCAGGTGAGTATGGCACGCCGTGCGCGCTGATCATTGGTCAACGCAAGGCTTCGACCGATAAGAAGACCTCATTAAACCAGGTGCTTCGAGAGTTTGCGGTTGCTGTTTGAGGCCCGTTCTCCGAGCATTGGGTCTGTGACTCGACTCTCGGTTCTCCTCTGCTTGGTTGTCGCGGTATTTTTCACCGCGACCGTACCGGTGTTGGATGAAGAGTCGTATCTGGCGATCACTGCAAACTTTGATCCGCTGCGCCCCTACCACTGGTGGCGTCCTTGGCCCCCTTGGTTTGGTGGTACCGAACCGGATGCTTTTGTATATGCGCACCCGCCGTTGTTTCTTCAGTGGGTCGCCTTTGTGCAGGGCTTGGCCGAAGGGCTGCAGCCGATTCGCTTGCTCGCAGGCGTTCCTTTTGTCATCCTCTTGGGCTGGTCCGCAGGTCGTCTTCTCGAACGGACTTGTCGTCACCCACGGCTGGCATTGGCGGTGTGGCTGTCCAGTCCCATTGTTGTCTTGGGACTGCAACGAGGCTTGATGCCGGACCTGATGGTGGTTGCCCTCGGAACGACCGCTGTACTGGGTTGGCGGGAGAGATCTATACACTGGTTTCAGTGGGTCGGCGGAGTGGCCTTGGGCCTCGCTTGTCTGACCAAGTACCCCTCCTTGGCCTTGGTCCCTGTGTTTCTGATTCACGGTTGGCGCACCGGCGGGCTGAGGAGTTCATGGCGATTTTGGCTGGCGGCAGCACTGCTATGGCTCATGGGTGAAGGTTGGCTGGCTGCAGTCTATGGGCGCATCCATCTGCTCGAAGTGCTCACTCGGGCATCGGAGATCTCTCGCGGAACTGGAGAAGGGCGAGCCATGGCACTGCTCGTACGGCTGGCGTTCGGTGTGTCCGGTCTCGCCTTGCTTAGCCGTGGCGCCCGTTGGATGTGGGCTCCTGCGGTCCTTGTGGGCAGTGCCGTATGCTTGTGGGCATGGCCCGAAGATGCGCTTCAGTGGCAACGGATTGTCCTCGTGGCGTGTGCCATTGTTGGCGCGGCGCTGGTGGTCGTCACTGGGGCTGGGGTTGTCCGAGGCTTTCGCCAAGGCGAAGCGGAGTCAGACCGTTTGTTGATGGGCTTGTGGGCGCTGTCCGTTATCGGGGGCGTGTGGGGGGTTCACAACTTCGCAGCTCCCCGCTACCTTCTCGGTGCCATTCTTCCGATCTCCATCCTACTAATTGTTGAGGTAAGCGATCGATCCTTGGGACGTACCTTGGTGTGGGTTGGTGCAGGGGTACACGTGATTGTCGCACTGGCGCTGACGGTCACGGAGCATCGATTCTTTGAGGCCAGTGCTGATCTTGCTCGTGCAACCATCGTGCAGTTTCAGCCCACCCACTACACCGGAGAGTGGGCTTTTCGGCATGAGATGGATGCGGCCGGCGTACAATTCTTTACCGGTTCCGCGCCATCTGGAAGCCTGGTTGCTGCCCCAGTCCACAGCTCTCCCGGAGAGTTGCCCCCGGGCCTCATCGAGGTGGGTCGGATCAGCGCGGATGAGTCCATTGGACTCCGGATGATTGCGGAGGCGGCCCAAATTGGTTGGTATGCGGAGACCCTGGGTGCGCTACCCTTGGGTTGGTCAGCTGAACCGTTGGAGGAGGTGGTCACATGGCGGGTCCCATAGACGATGATCCCCCTGTTGAGGGAATGCCGCCGGGTCTTGACCCGCAGCACGCTGCTGTGCTCAAGGCACAGCGCCGGGTGTGGATGAACCTCGCGAGTGGGTTGAGGCGCCCGTGGATGACCATCGCTTTATTGGTGGTCATCGGTATCTCCCACTTGCTCGCCGGCGTGATTTCCTTCTCCCAAGGTGAGGCGAACTTGGCGGGAATTATAGTGGCCAGTCGGGGTACGGGAACCCTGGTGTTCCTGGGTGCGATGTTCGGTCCGAAGGTTTCTGATGGTGAGCTGTGGAGGCTGGTTTCGTGTCTGTTCCTTCATGGGGACGGGACACACGTCTTGCTCAATGGCATCGCCTTGTATGGACTGGGTAGGCTCTGTGAGTCCGTCTATGGGCCCGTACGTTTTCTGTGGCTTTTCCTGATCGCTGGCATGTGCGGTTCGACCCTTTCGTGGCTGGGTGGGAACACCGCGAGTGTGGGGGCGAGCGGAAGTATATTTGGGCTAATGGGGGCCTGCATCGTGTTTGGTCATCGATACCGCTTGGTGTTGCCGCCACATATAGGGGACCTGTTTCGGAAGCGTCTGCTGCCCTGGGTGGGACTGAACCTTGTCATCGGGTTCTTGATTCCCTTTATTGACAACCTGGGTCATATGGGCGGCTTGATTGGTGGGGCTGTGATGGCGCTGGTTTTATCGAACCGGGTCATCCCCTCTGAACCGAACCACCTCGAAGCGCGGGTAGCAATGGGGGCCGCGAGTGGGTTTTTGTTGATTCTCACTTTGCTGGGTCTGATATTTTCCTGGATACAGATGTCCAGTGGAGGGAGGTGAGCAATGCGGGCATTGATACAGCGGGTACGGAGTGCGAGTGTAACGGTGGGTGGCGAGATCACAGGTGAGATCGATCAAGGCCTGTTGATTCTGCTGGGGATGGCCCATGGCGATACCGAGGCCCAAGGTTTGTGGCTTGCATCAAAGCTCGCGAAGCTTCGCATTTTTCCCGATGAAGATGGGAAAATGAACCTCTCGCTTTTGGATGTGGGTGGAGGAGCCTTGGTGGTCTCTCAATTCACCTTGTACGGCGACTGTCGAAAGGGGCGTCGACCGAGCTTTGTGGGGGCGGCTCACCCGAGCGTCGCAGAGCCACTGTATGAGCGCTTCTGTGAACAGATTGCAGCCGAAGGGGTCGGGCGGGTAGAGCGCGGTGTCTTTGGTGCCATGATGGATGTGCAGCTGCTTAACGATGGTCCCATCACGCTGGTGATCGACGCACCCTGAGGGCGGAGACTATCGCAGCTTGGTGTCCGATTTGTTTCGCTTCCAGGTTCGTTTCATTCGGCGCTCACTGGAGCGGGTCGCTCCGCCAAACCGGTAGCTCAGGTCCGTACATTGCAGAATCCATGCCCCGGGAACGCTCGATACACCGGCCCCGACACGGAGATCCACCCGGCGCCACGACCACTGCCAGGCGATGCTCGCAACATAGGACTCGGCGATGGGGGCGCTGGTTCCTGTGTCTACATTGAATGCTTCATCCAGCCCCAGAATTGGTGGAGCTTCAAATCCGCGCTCAAGCACGTTGGTCCAGAAGGTGGCCCCACCACGAAGAATGAGACTGTCTCGCCGGTTGAATCGAATGTCTGTTGCCACGAAAAGGTCTACGGACTGGCCATGGAACCGCCAAGCGTCCTCGTTGCCTTCTTGGCTTTGAGCGAACGCTTCAGGGTCCGCGCCGGCTGTGAGAATGCTTGGAAGCTGGCTGGTGTCCGGGACGCCACTGGAGCGAAGGTTCCTGAAGCGGGCAGCGAGGTGAAGGCTCCATGGCTCGAGAATCTGAACCGATTGAATCAACGATACGCCAGTGGTCGAGCCCAAAAAATCGCCCACCTTCAAGCGGTAGTGGCTGGCGCCGATACCGAGTGCATAGGGTCCGGCTTGAACCGCGTTGAGCTTGATATTGCCGTTGGGGATGCCCAGAAAACCCAGAACAGGAACGGTGCCAATCTGAAAACGAGGCAACGCGCCGACGGTAATGGTCGCCATTCCAATTTTGGTCTCACCCCACTCCAGTGTGTAGGCAGAGAAGTCTGTCTGCGCATGGGGCACCTGGGGAAGCAGGCTGCGCCTGGGCTCTAGCCAGCGGTGTTGAGCCCGGCTGAGCGATGGCATCTTTTCTGCATCGGTGGCAGTGGGGGCGGGCGTTGGGGCGTCCTCACCGTCGTTTGGCTCATTGCCACCATCTTCTGGCGGGCTGGAGTCAGCGCCTGAGTCAGACCCGCCTTCTTGGGCGAACGCTGGCCCGCTGAGCAGGGGGATCGATATCAATAGTGCGGCAAGGAAGCGTTTCATGGGCATCTTTTGGGTGGGATTTCTCATTTAGAATCGGATTGAACCATACGGGACCTAAGTTAGGCCAACATTATGATAGTAGATTGTTCCGACCCTAGGCGGCCGAGATCTATTTGCAACGTTCCATGAATGAGTTGCAGTTCACGCTGCCACTTTGTCCGCCGGTGATCGTCTTGCTTCCCGCGATGACGGGCTTTGCCGAGCTGAACCAAGCCTTGATTTGATATTGGCCTTGAGGAACGTCACCCGGGATGGGGAACATACCGGCATCGTTGGTCAGCCATACCGTCTGTGCGTCTCCCGTCAAAGTGACCTTGGATGACGCAGATACCGGTGCAGCAGACTCTTTTGTGGGCGAAGCTGCTGCGGGCGGTTGCGGGGGTGTTTTGGTTGAGCGTTTTGTTTGCTGGCTCTCGATAGCCTTGGGAGCGGTCTTGTTTGATTTCACAGCCGGCTTCTTTAGGGTCGGTTTTTTGACAGTCTTATTGGTCTCGACGACCGCTTCCGCCTCGGGCACCTCTGCTTGAATTTCTTGTGGTGGCGGCGGCGGTGATGGTGATGGGGCCAATAATTCTGTTTCTTGGCCGCTCAGCGTTTTGGATGTCGTGTCGTCCGTAGGAGAAGACGTTCCCCAGAATACGGCTGCCAACATTGCTCCCACAACAGCCAAGCCTATGGCCCATTCGCTCTTCTTGCTTCGGCCTGTGGGTGGCCAGGTCCCGCTGTTGTCCTCGGAGGTATCCTCGACTTCAGGCTCACCCGGCATGAAAAAAGTAAGGGAGCCAGGGTCGTCGGTCTCCGAGGATAATGACCCGGCCCAGGGTGGAGGGATCGACCTGTTTAGAGCCGAGCGGCCTGAGGGGGCTACGCCGCCGGATGCGCTAAGGCCTGTACCGGTGGCTCCGGGCTGGCCTGGCAGTGGCTGTGCAAAGTGTCGGGACGGAAGGCCGGTTGGGTCATCGGGGGCCGAAGGCGGTGCAGCAGGAGCGTCATCCAGGGTCGAAGCAATCTCATTGATTGCCTGGATGATCGAGTTGCAATCGTGGGGCCTGTCATCTCTTTCTTTGGCTAGCATGTGCAAGACGAGACTGTCTAGAGCCAACGGTATGGTTGATACTATGGTGCTGGGGTTTGGCGGGTCTTCTTTCGTGATGGCGTTGAATACGCCAACAATGTCGTCCGCTCGGAATGGAGATGTTCCTGTGAGCAGTTGGTAGAAGATGCATCCCAGGGAGAAAATGTCCGCCCGTTCATCCACGTCTGCAGAATCGCGAACTTGTTCGGGCGACATAAACTCAGGTGTGCCCATGGTGGCCCCGGCGCGGGTGTTCCCAGCGCTGTGGCCATCGTCGAGCAGTTTGGCCAGACCAAAGTCCATCAGCTTGGGCATCCAGCCTTTTGGGCCGGGCGCCATCATG
>CAWVVG010000165.1:0-7563 GCA_963932775.1 uncultured bacterium | reverse complement strand
AGGAGGGGGGATTTGTGTGGGCCAGCCTGCACCGGGAATCGACCTGTCCATCATTCGCATTACCGACGAGCCCATTACCGAATGGTCCGAGGTCACCCTCTTGCCCCCAGGTGAGATCGGGGAGATCTGCGTCATGGGTGAAGTGGTGACCCACGAGTACAAGAATGCTCCCGGACACACCGCTGCCGCCAAGATCCTTCGTGAAGGTGGAGTGTGCCACCGCATGGGTGATGTGGGCTATCTCGATGAGGCCGGCCGGCTGTGGTTCTGTGGCAGGAAGACACACCGTGTGACCATCGAAAACGGCGACGATATGTATACAGTGCCCTGCGAGGCCATCTTCAATGAGCACCCAGAGGTCTACCGAACTGCCCTGGTGGGCGTCGAAGGTGCGCCGGTAATTGTGGTAGAGCGGGAGCCCGGGTCGTCGACCACTGAGGCGGACCTGACCCGGCAACTTCTGGTGATGGGGCAAGGAAGTCCACTCACGGCCTCCATCGAGCAGGTGCGGTTTCATCCAGCCTTTCCCGTTGATGTGCGCCACAACGCAAAGATTCATCGGGGAGAACTCGCAGAGTGGGCCGCCCGATGAAAGCCTTGGTGACAGGCGGCGGCGGTTTTCTGGGGCGTGCCATCGTGGAGCAACTGCTGGCCCGAGGCGATGAAGTCACGATTCTTTCCCGCAGTCAGTACCCTGAAGTCGAGGCCATGGGCGCCCAAGGTGTACAGCTGGACCTCACGGAGAAGGAAGGGCTGGTGGGTGCTCTTCAAGGGCATGATGTGGTGTTTCATGTGGCATCCAAGACCGGTGTATGGGGTCCCCGTGAGCAGTTTATGCGCATCAATGTGGAAGGGACCCGGAACCTGCTAGAGGCCTGTCGAGAGGCGGGTGTGTCCCGCATGGTCTACACCAGCTCCCCGTCCGCTACCTTCGACGGCTCTGATGCAGAGAACGCTACGGAGGCAGACTGTGGGTATCCAAGCCATTTTGAAGCCGATTATCCGGAGAGCAAGGCCATCGCCGAGCAGCTTGTGCTTGAAGCGAACGATGGTGAATTGGCCACCACCTCCCTCCGGCCTCACCTTATTTGGGGGCCAAGAGACCCCCACATTCTTCCGCGGCTGATCGCACGGCGACAACAGGGCCGTCTTGCCAGGGTCGGGGATGGACAGAACAAGGTTGCGATTACCTACATCGACAACGCGGCAGCGGCCCATCTTCAGGCGGCGCAAGTGCTAGCTCCCGGCAGCAAGAATGCGGGGCGAGCGTATTTTGTTACCGACGAAACCCCAGTCGTGCTGTGGGATTGGATCGACCAAGTTCTGACCGATGTCGGACTGTCCCCTGTCGAGAGGAGCGTCTCTGTGGGGCTTGCACACACTCTCGGCGCTGTGCTGGAGTGGGTGTGGCGGCTGTTTCGACTGGGTGGCGAGCCGCCGATGACGCGCTTTGTTGCCGCAGAGCTGGCCGCCTGTCATTGGTACGACCTGAGTGCGGCCCGGAACGATTTTGGCTATTCCACAGTGATCGAGCCTCACGAAGCAATGGATCGAACCATTGCTTCATTTCGACTCAGTTAGCTGGCTGATTCGAGGGGAATCCAAGCTCGAGGGCATCCAAGGCCGACATGCCGAGCTCGGTGAGATCGTCTCGACAGTCGTGTTCGAACCAGTAGGTCATTGTGGACCGCACTACACCGATAATGGCGCCTGCCAACACCCGAGCCCAGAGGTCGTCTTCGGGTACATTTCCTGCCCGGCTTGCGAATGCACGGGCGATGGCCCGTTCCCAGTCCAGGTCGATTTCTCGTTCTCGTGCCAGCAAAGCCTGAGACGAACGAATGATTGCCTGCTGGGTCATCAGGTGCTCTCGATTTTGATGGTACTGAGCTCCAAACACTCGGGTGGCGCCGCGAAGGGCTTCAAAGGGTTTTTCGATCTGCTCGTTGGCACTCAGAAACTGAACGAATGCCTCGAGCCGGTCCTCTCTGTGTGGAAACACCAGGGCCTCTTTGTCCCGAAAATATCGGAAAAACGTTCGCTTTGAAATGCTGGCCTGGGCGCAGATGGTCTCGAGCGTAGTGGTGTCAAAAGAGTCGGCACGGAACAGCCGGTGAGCAACGTCTAGGACAGCGGCCTTGGATTCTGCTTTTTTTCTTTCGCGGAGGGTCAGATTCTGTGGCGTGGGCATGGGGTTCCTGGTAGTAGGGGGAGCTTCCGCCACTCGGTGGCAACTGCCCTTGGGTGGCAGTATCCAGATTGGACGTTGATCGCTATGGTTTTTTCACCTCAGACTCATGGCATCTGGCAGAGTAAAACCACGCTTCCGGCTTTTGGACGGGACGATATTATCCGTGCCACGAGCCGGGTTCGAGAGCCAGCATTCCTGGTTCAGAATGAAGGGGCCATTGGTGTGGCCGTGGGCGGAGAGACCGCCCCCGATGCCCAGGCCAATGGTGTGCCGCACTTCCCACTGCTGGCGGTCCTACCGCCGCTGTACCCCGAATGGTTGGGTTGCAGGAGCTTTGGCGAAGTACACGGGGTTCGTTTTCCTTATGTCTCGGGTGCCATGGCCAACGGCATTGCGACCACAACCTTGGTCATCGCGATGGCTGAGGCCGGATTCTTGGGTTTCTTCGGTGCCGCTGGACTGCAGCGCAGTCGGGTGGAGGCTGCGGTCGACGAGCTTCAGGCTCGTCTGGGCGATCGTGTGCCCTGGGGCTGCAACTTGATCAACTCACCCCATGAGCCGGCCCTCGAGGCTTCCGTGGCGGACCTGTACATTCAGCGTGGCGTGAAGCGGGTGTCTGCGGCAGCGTATATGGCCCTGACCCCAGCGATCGTTCGCTTCGCACTCAGTGGAATTCGGCAAGATGATGCGGGCCGCATCCACAGAGAACGGTTTGTCTTCGCAAAGATTTCTCGTCCCGAGGTTGCTCGCCGCTTTCTCGAGCCGGCCCCCCAGAGCATTCTTGATGGGCTTGTGGCCTCAGGCCAGCTCACCGCTGAGGAGGCAAGACTGGGTGCCCAGGTGCCCGTGGCCGAAGACATTATCGTGGAGTCGGACTCCGGTGGGCATACGGACAACCGACCGCTCTCGGCGCTCTTTCCGACCATCCTCTCTCTGAGGGACGAGATCGCACGGGTCAGAGGCTATGAGCGCCCCATCCGTGTCGGTGCTGCTGGCGGCTTGGGGACTCCTGCTGCAGTGGCTGCAGCCTTCTCGTTGGGTGCGGCCTTTGTGCTCACAGGTTCGGTCAATCAAGCCTGCATTGAGTCTGGCTTGGATGCCGGTGGCCGCGAGATGCTCGCTGGAGCCGGAATCGCGGATGTCATCATGGCACCGGCGGCCGACATGTTTGAGATGGGTGTGGAGGTTCAGGTGTTGCGTCGAGGAACCATGTTCGCTGTGCGCGCCAAGACCCTGTACTCGCTGTACCACGCGTATCCATCGCTCGATGCCATTCCCGATGCCGAGCGGCAGAAGGTCGAGACTCAGATGCTCAAGTCGACCTTTGAGGAGGCCTGGCAGAGTACCCGCACCTTCTGGATGGGACGCGATCCCAAAGAGATTACCAAGGCTGAGGCCGACCCAAAGCACAAGATGGCTTTGGTGTTTCGCTCCTACCTGGGCCAGAGCAGCCGCTGGGCCATCGCAGGTGACCCCGAACGGCGTGCCGACTACCAGATTTGGTGTGGCCCGGCCATGGGTGCCTTTAATCAATGGGCCACCGACTCATTTCTGGCTGACCCCGCACAGCGAACCGTTGTGCAGGTCGCCCGCAATTTGATGGAGGGCGCTGCTGTGGTCACACGCGCCCATCAGCTTCGGAGCTACGGCGTTTCCGTACCCACCGAAGCCTTCGATTACCGACCTCGTCCTCTTGCCTGAACGCACCACTCAAGTGAGCTAAAATATGTCCAATTCCAATGCCCGTCCTCCCATCGCCGTTGTCGGCGTGTCTGCGCTGTTTCCAGGCTCTACCTCTGCCGGTGGCTTCTGGAAGGACATTCTCGGAGGGGTCGACCTGATCACGGATGTTCCGGAGACCCACTGGTTGCCGGAAGACTACTACGATGAAGACCCATCGGCGCCGGATAAGACCTACGCCAAGCGCGGCGGATTCCTTTCAAATGTGGACTTTGACGCCCTTCATTGGGGTGTGCCCCCCAGCATCTTGGAGGCGACCGATACGTCCCAGTTGCTGGCACTCATCGTGGCGGAGCAGGTGCTTCGGGATGCAACTGGCGAGCAGTTCTCGGAAATGGACCGCTCTCGTATTTCGTGCATTCTCGGTGTGACCAGCGCCCAGGAGCTGTTGGGCACAATGGTCAGTCGTCTCCAACGTCCAATATGGCAGAAATCACTTCGGGAGCATGGCCTACCGGAGTCCGAGGTCAAGGCTGTATGCGAGCGCATCTCGAATCACTATGTGCCGTGGCAAGAGAGCAGCTTTCCGGGCCTGTTGGGCAACGTGGTGGCTGGCCGAATCGCGAACCGTTTGAACCTGGGTGGTACCAACTGTGTCACCGACGCCGCGTGCGCCTCGACATTCTCCGCCCTCACGATGGCGGTTCAAGAGCTGTACCTGGGCGATTCCGACTTGGTCATTACCGGCGGTGTCGACACCCTGAATGACATCTTTATGTTCATGTGTTTCTCCAAGACCCCAGCGCTGAGCCCCACCGGGGATTGTCGTCCCTTCTCAGATCAGGCCGATGGCACCATGCTCGGCGAAGGCTTGGGAATGGTCGCGCTCAAGCGCCTTGACGATGCGGAGCGAGACGGTGACCGCATCTACGCTGTGATTTCCGGTCTGGGCTCGAGCTCGGACGGCCGGTCCAAGAGTGTGTACGCTCCCGTTCCTGAAGGGCAGGCTCAGTCCATTCGACGCGCCTACAACAACGCTGGCTTCTCGCCGCAGACTGTGGAGCTGATCGAGGCCCACGGAACCGGAACCAAGGCTGGCGATGCCGCAGAGTTCGGTGGCTTGGCATTGGCCTTCGGTGAAGGTGACCGGGAAGACAAGCAGTGGTGTGCCCTCGGTAGCGTGAAGTCGCAGATTGGCCATACCAAGGCCGCTGCAGGCGCAGCAGGTCTGTTCAAAGCGGTGATGGCGCTCCATCACAAGGTGCTCCCACCGACCATCAAGGTGGCGCAACCCAACCCGGCCTTGAAGTTGCCGGAGACTGCATTCTTTCTCAACACCGAGGCTCGTCCCTGGGTTCGGTCCAGTGACCACCCCCGCCGCGCAGGCGTGAGTTCATTTGGCTTTGGAGGTTCCAACTTCCACATCGCACTCGAGGAGTACGTGGGCGACAATCCCAAGGCTTCTCGAAAGCGGGTCTCGCCGGTTGAGTTGTTGGTCATCTCAGGCTCCAATGGGGCCGATGTGGCTGCAAAAGCCCGCGCCCTCAGTGCCCGAAGCAATGCTGCAGGCATGCTGCACCGGCTCGCCTGGGAGCAGGCCCAGTCTTTCGACTCGAGTGACGCCGCCCGACTCGGGGTTGTGGCCAGCGATGAGGCGGAGCTCAGCGCCAAGCTACTCAAGCTAGCCGGCATCATTGAGGCTGCACCACAGGCCCCCTTCACTCATCCCGATGGCTCTGCCTTTGGCCTTGGGGCCAAGGCTGGCGGTGTGGGATTCGTATTCCCCGGTCAGGGCAGCCAATATCTGCGCATGGGCGCAGACGTGGCCATGAACTTTGATGTGGCCTTGAGTGCCTGGGATCGGGCAGCCGAGCTGGACTTGGGCGACGAACCGCGCATTGACCAGGTGGTCTTTCCCATCTCTCGGTTCAACGACGAGGAGCGAGCACAGGACTTGGCTACCTTGCGCGCCACACAGTGGGCTCAGCCCGCCATTGGCGTGACCAGCTTGTCGCTGCTTGGCATGTTGAAAGCCATGGGTGTGGGTGCCGATGCGGTCGCGGGTCACAGCTTTGGCGAAGTCACAGCACTTCACGCAGCGGGCGTGCTCTCCGAGTCCGATATGCTTCGAGTGGCCCGGCGCCGTGGTGAGTTGATGGCGGCAGCCAGCGATCAGCCGGGTACCATGACCTCTGTTTCTGCAGACCTGAAGTCGGTGAAAGAAATGCTCGCCTCCTTGGACCGGGACGACGTCTGCATCGCAAACCACAACGCCCCAAAACAGGTCGTGATCTCGGGCTCTATTGCGGGCATCGAGGCTGCCGAGTCCAAAATGGGTGAATCCTCGATTGGCTTCACTCGGCTTGAAGTGGCGACCGCATTTCACTCACCTGTGGTGGCCGGAAGTGTAGAGCCATTTCTGGCGTTCCTCAAGGATGTGGACTTCTCCGAGAGCAACATTCCGGTGTGGTCCGGTGAAGCCGTGGCCCCCTATGCTGCAGAAAGCGCTCAGAAAATCGAGCGTCTCTCGAGTCAGATTGCTGGGCCGGTTCGCTTTGTAGATTTGGTGCGTTCAATGGTCGAGTCTGGAATTCACACCTTCATCGAGGTGGGTCCGGGCTCTGTACTTACTGGCCTCATTGGTCAGACTCTGAAAGGCACGGAGCACCGTGCAATCGCCCTGGATCGAAAGAGCCAAAACGGAGTTGTTACCCTGAGCCGTGCGCTCGCCCAGCTTGTCGCTGCCGGTGTTGAGTTGAACTTGAATGCACTGTGGGAAGGGTATGGCGAGCCTCTGGATGTGGCCTCCTTGCCCAGCCCCAGGCTGGCGGTACCCATCTGCGGTGTGAACCACGGTAAGAACTACCCGCCAAAAGGCGGAAGCAAGAGTCTGCCAGGACCCAACCCGCCTCGATCACCGGTGCTTCAGACACCTCAAGCAGCTCAGGCAGTCACCCCAGTCGTTCAACCGAACAATACCCAAACCATCGCACCGGTGAGTGTGCCTGCAATGGCGCCCATGGAGAGCTCGATGACCCTTACTCAGCCCAACCCTCCTACTGAAGGTCTCTTGGGCGCATGGAGCGAAGCACTTCAACAGAGTGCGGCGGCCCATACTGCATTCCAGCAAGCGATGGCACAGTCTCACAGTTCTTATCTGCAGACCATGGAGACCAGCATCTCGGCGCTGGCGAGTCTGGCGGGTGGAACACAGCCGCTCTTGCGCGCTCCAGCTGCTATGTCCGCTCCAGTGGTCGCCGCTCCAGTGGTCGCCGCTCCAGTGGTCGCCGCTCCAGTGGTCGTGGCCCCCGTTGCCGTTCCAGTGGTTCCAGCTGCAGTCTCGGCCCCTACAGTCGACCTTCATGCACTGATGCTCGACGTCGTGGCAGACAAGACCGGCTATCCGGCGGAGATGCTGACCCTGGAGATGAACCTGGAGGGCGACCTTGGGATTGACTCCATCAAGCGGGTGGAGATTTTGGCGGCGGTTCAAGAGCGTGCACCCGGCATGCCCGACGTAGACCCGTCCCACATGTCGACGCTCACCACGCTCGGTCAGATCGTTGCATACATGCAAGAATTGATGCCCACCTCGGCCCCCGTGGTTGCAGCACCCGCCGTAGCCCCCGTGGTTGCGGCTGCAGTCTCGGCCCCTACAGTCGACCTTCATGCACTGATGCTCGACGTCGTGG
>CAWVVG010000164.1:0-7580 GCA_963932775.1 uncultured bacterium | reverse complement strand
GGCTATCGCGCGTAGCATTGGGCAATCGAGACGCCGCTTGAACATCCTTGAAGGTAATGAGCCCCTCCAGTCGACCATCCTCTGCGACCACCAATAGCTTTTCGATCTTGTGGCGGGCCATCAATGCCTTGGCATCGTCGAGTGCCACGCCAGGAGCACAGGTGACCAGCTTCTCCCTGGGGGTCATGACTTCGGAAATGAGGCGGTCCAAGTTTTTCTCGAACCGGAGATCTCGGTCGGTAAGGATACCCACCAGCTTCTCGTCTTCGACCACAGGAAACCCACTGACGCGATTCTCGATCATGGTCCGACGAACCTCTCGCAGACTCTGGGCGGGGTGCATGGTGATCGGATCAGAAACCACTCCGGTCATGGCACGCTTGACCTTCGCGACTTCCCTCGCCTGCTCCTCAGGGCTCAAGTTCTTATGAATGATTCCCATTCCGCCCTCGACTGCCATCGCAATCGCGGTGTCAGCCTCGGTCACCGTGTCCATCGCCGAGGACAGCAGCGGCACATTCAGCACCAAATCACGGGCAAGCCGGGTCTGCAGTGAGACGTCGCGTGGCAACACCTTCGAGTACGCCGGTTGAAGGAGCACATCGTCAAAGGTCAGGGCAAGCGGTAGATCGGGGGTGAGCATATTAGTCCTCCACCCCACGGGTTGTTCCTCAGCCGGGAGGCCGGTATTAGCCTCACCAGGGTCGAGGAGCAAGGGCAGGCTAAAGCAAGCCAATCTAAACCCCCAAATTGCTTTCCGTATGGCGGTTGACACTGTCCCTTGTCCTCACTAAACATCTGCGTCAAACTTGTCTTTTTTTACATTGGAGAAGCCATGCGCTTTGCAACTTTCGCCGTTCTTACCGCAGTACTTCCATTGGGATGCTCACAGCACTCTGCAACCTATGAGAAGGCCGCCGCCACTGGGACCGCAGAACAGGCTGCCACCCTCCTCGCAGAAGGCATGGAGCTCTGGAGCGGCCGGGATGATGCTGCCAAGCTGAAGGGTGCACTCGATAAATTTGAAGCTGCATACAATGCAGACCCGACCAACCGTGAGGCTGCCACCTTGCTCACCCGCGGCTGGTACTTCTGGGGCGATGCGAAGACCGACGTACCGGAAGAGAAACTTGCTTCGTGGGACACCGCTGTTCAGTGGGGCGGTCGCTGCATGGCGATCAACTCGGAGTTTACCGAGCTGCTTAAGAAGGGTGATGAGACCGAGCGCACGGCCATCCGGGTGATGGGCACCGAGGATGCCGGTTGCTTGTACTGGACCGCTTCCGCTCTCGGCAAGTGGGCCAAGCTGAAGGGCTTCGCCACCCTGTTGAAGCACAAAGATACCGCGAAAGCCTACATCGCCAAGGTTGAAGACCTCGACGAAAACTACTTCTACGCTGGCCCAGATCGATACTTTGGCGCCGTGTACGCAGTGGCGCCATCCTTCGCAGGTGGTGACCTAAGCCAAGCAGTGATTCGGTTCGACGAATCCATCAGCATTCAGCCGGCCTATTTGGGCACCAAAGTGTTGAAGGCCGCGTACTACGCGACCAAGATGCAAGATGCGCCCTTGTTCGACCAGATGCTTGACGAAGTCCTCGCGGCTGATCCAGACGCGATTCCGGAGCTCGGCCCCGAGAACCGCGCAGAGCAAGCCAAGGCCAAGATCCTCAAAGCCACGAAGTCCGACTTCTTCGCCAACTAAGGAGAGACCCATGCGTACCCGCTCTATCGTCGCGACCCTGGTCGCCTCTGCTGCCATACTTTTCTCACCGTACCAGACCGCCCACGCCGAAGCCGAGTTCGTAATGAACTTTGCGACTGTGGCCCCGGACAGCACGCCTTGGTCCGACCAGCTTCGTGACATCGAGAAGCGAATCGAACTGGAGAGCGGCGGCCGCATTCAGGTCAAGCTGTTCCTCGGTGGTTCTCTCGGATCCGAGATCGAGACTATCCAGGACGTCGCCCGTGGCGAACGCATTCAAGGCGGCGGGTTTTCTACCGGCGCCATGGGTGAAGCCATGGACATTCCGATTCTCAGCATGATCGAGCTCCCCTACCTCTTCTCAACCAATGAACAGGCCGACCGAGTACTCGATGAGGTTCTTTATGGTCCCACGAAGACCGCACTCGAGGCCAAGGGTTTCGCACTCGGTGGTTGGGCTGAGAATGGCTGGCGAAACTTCGCCACAAAGGGTCCGGCAAGCACAGCAGAGCAACTGAGTAAATTCAAGATGCGCTCCCAGGAAAACCCAGTTCACATGGACATGTACAAGATGCTGGGTGTGCAGGCCGTTGCCAAGCCCACCAGTGAGGTTCTTCCCTCACTGAATACTGGCATCGTAGATGGTTTCGACAACACGGCCCTGTTTTCATTGGCCGCTGGCTGGATAGAGCCCGTCACTCACTACACCCTAAGCAAGCACATCTATCAGCCGGCTGCGGTCGTCTATTCGAAGGTATTCCTCGACAAGCTGCCCCCAGATCTGAAGAAGATAGTCTTGGGCGATCCCTTCGCCGAGTCTGCCCGCGGCCGTTCTGCCGTACGCGCCCTCGAGGGGGAGCTGCTCGAGGCGATTCGCAGCATGGGCAAGCAGGTCATCGAGATCACGCCAGAACAGCGGGCTGCACTCAAGGCCAAGACCCGGGCTGTCCACAAGAGCTTTCTGGCGAATCATCGTGAGTTGATACCGGTCTACAAGCAGGTGCTCACCAAGCTGGACGACTAGAACGCCATGTCCCACATTGTGTACGATCAAGTCGAGCGCATCGTCGGCTTCATAGACGGCAGTATTCGTAGTACGTGGCGGCGATTCTCAAACGGACCACTTCAGGGTTTCCTGTTTTGGTTGATCTTGCTCATTTCAGCCTGCATCGCACTGCTTAAAGGCGTCTTCAAAGAAGCCGATCGGATGTGGGCTAACGTCGAAAAAGCCCTGATTGGCGTAGCGATGTTGACCATGACCGCGCTGTCCTTTTTGGACTATATGCGGCGAGAGATTTCATTCTTCAACCTTGAGATTCAGGGCGGTCCAAATATGGCCGTCGTACTGATGGTGTGGGTCGGTTTCTTGGGCGCATCATTGGCCGCCCGAGAGCGCAAGCACCTCGCGGTCGATGCCACGGACAGGCTGTTGTCCGGAAAGGCCGCTCGCATAGCGAAACGCTTCTCAGCAATCGCCGCAGCGGGCTTCTGTTGGACCTTCACCGACTTTGCCATTGAGCTGGTCGACGAGAGTCTTGTCAGCGGAGCGGGTCAGGATGCACTCCCGCTCTGGGACTGGATGGTTGCACCGATCAACTGGATCGGCACCGCGGTGTTGAGTGACTCCAGTATTGGCCTCCCCCTGACGGCCATCTGTGTTGTCGGCTTCTTTGGCGCCGTCCTCGTTCTACGTCGAGACGACCGAATGACGCCACCACAGGCGCCTGAAGACGACGACAAAGATGCCCCGCTTCCTCCAGTTCAGTGGCGCAGTACAGGGCTCTCGCTGGTGGGCTCAGTAAGCCTGTTCTTGTTGGCACTCGCCATACTTGGAGCATGGTGGAATCCACAAAATGCGAGTGGAGAAGTCCACGCCTGGTCCGACATCGAAACGAAATCGGCGCAGATTCAAGCCACGGCGGACTCCGCGGGCGACCTGGACGCCGAGCTTGACGCACTGCTGGGACTGGAGGACGGCCCAACCGCACAGGAGCTTCAACAGTCCAGCGCAGGCGGGCAGAAGTTTCCGCTGTGGTTGGCTCAGGCCGTCATTCCACTCTCGTTTGTGGTCATGGCCTTCCGCTTTCTTGGACTCGCTCTCGGCGGGCGCTTTGATGAGACCTATGTTCTCCCTTCACCGGACCCCGACGGCGTGGTGGTCGCCAATGTACGGCCAAATCAACGGGCGGCCCGGGACCTCATCATCGCCGGGCTCATTCCCGGAATTCTACTGGGCTTGATAGCGACCATCGGAATCGGAATCCCGACGCTAATTTTTATGGGTGCTGTGCTGCTCATCCTGGTCGGGGCCCCCTTGTTCCTGACCGTCGGAGTGGCTTCGGTAGCCTGCGTGACCTTGATTCAGGACATCTCGGGCTACATCGTCGCAAAAGACATGTACGAGGCGGTCAAGAAGGAAGAGCTGCTGGCAATTCCATTCTTTGTTCTAGCGGGCAACATCATGACCCAGGGGTCCATTGCCAACCGGCTTGTAGCCCTTGCTCGCGCAGTCATGGGGAAGACGCCCGGTGGGCTGGGTATCGCCACGATCTTCGCCTGCGTTATTTTTGCAGCCATCTCTGGTTCTTCGCCTGTGACCGTGATCGCAGTGGGCTCGGTCATGTTCCCCATGCTCGTGAAGGAGCGCTACCCGGAAGACTACTCGTTAGGCGTACTGACCAGCGCCGGATCCTTGGGAATCATCATTCCACCCTCGGTGCCCATGATCATTTACGCGATCATGGTGTCCAATGCTGAGACCCAAATTTCTCCGAACGACCTGTTTATAGCGGGGGTTCTGCCAGGCCTGTTCATCGCCTCGATGCTCGTGCTCTACACCCTGTACCAGACCCGTCCGGGCAAGCCAGGTCTAGAAATACGGCCCGTAGAATATGCCGGAAGCTATGGGTCCAATCTGTTCGCCCAGCTTCGGCGGTCGGTGCCTTCCTTGATGTTGCCGGTCATGATTCTTGGCGGAATCTACGGTGTCCTCGGGCCGCTCAAATTCACAGTGACCGAAGCGGCGGCAGTGGCAGTAGTCTACGCATTGTTCGTGGAGCTTGTCATTCACCGCGAGATGCCCATTCGAAAGTTGCCGAAGGTCTTGGCGGACTCTGGCGTGATGATGGGAACCCTCTTCCTGATCATCGTCCTGGCAATCGCGTTTAATAAGTTCCTGAGCGAGCAGATGATTCCACAGCAGGCTGCAGAGTGGCTGCAGACCATGGTTGACTCCAAGTGGCAGTTCCTCATCTTGTGCAACCTGTTCCTGCTGGCCCTGGGTTGCGTCATGGAGATCATCAGCGCGATTCTGATCGTGGCACCACTGCTGGCCCCAATTGCAGTCCAGTATGGAATGGACCCCGTCCACTTCGGAATCATGTTTATCGTGAACCTTGAGTTGGGCTATTTGACCCCACCGATGGGCGTGAACCTCTTTGTCTCCTCGACCGTCTTCAACCGCAACATCATTCAAGTAATCAAGGCCACAATGCCATTTTTACTGATGATGCTGTTCTGCCTCGCAGTGATCGCTTGGTTTGAAGACCTCTCTCTGTTCCTACTTCGATAAGGACGCGCTCATGCAAACCTCCACCATTCAATCCGCCGACGGAACACAGCTCCGAATCGGTAAGTCCGGAGAGGGCAGTCGCCATGTGCTGATCATCCCGGGACTCGCCGAACACCTGGGAAGATACACCCACGTTGTCGAGGCGTTGAACGGAGCCGGATGTGCCGTCACCGTGCTAGAACTGCGGGGCCATGGAGAGTCGGGAGGCAAGCGTGGTCATGTAGACCGCTGGAGTCAGTATCTGGACGATGTTCGTGCCGCTGCTGCCACCATTGATGGTCCTGTGCTTCTTCTGGGCCACTCCATGGGCGGTTTGGTCGCCCTCGAACTGGCCATTGAGGGGCTTCCGAATGGCATAGAAGCTTTGATCCTCTCGGACCCCAATGTGGCTGTTGCGGTCGATGCTCCCGCCATCAAAGTGATGGGAGCCAAGATTCTGAGCCGCATTCTCCCCGGGTTGGCCCTGGACAACGAGCTGGACTCCAGTCTGATCTCGAGGGACCCGGCTACGGTGGAGGCTTACAACGCGGACCCCCTGGTGTACTCAACCATCACACCCCGATGGTTCACCGAAATGATCAAGAGCCAAGAGCGAGTGATCGCTCACGCCACCCGCTACACCATGCCCCTGTTGATGATGCTCGGTGAAGGGGATGTCATCTGCGACTGGCGTGCCTCAGCTGCCCTCGCTCGGAACTGGAGCGGTGAGGCCAAGACCATTCAATATCCCGAGCTCTACCACGAAATTTTCAATGAAATTGAACGGGACCAGGTCATCGGTGACCTGGTCAAATGGCTGGGAGACTTGAAATGAAAGAACGCCTCATCGAGATCCTCAAAGAACGTTCGGTCCGCATCGGTAGCTTTACGTTGGCGAGTGGCAAGACCAGTGATCTATACGTGGATGCCCGGCAGACCACCTTGAGCCCGGAGGGTTCTACCGTTCTCGCGGAACTCATCCTGCAGAAGCTCCACCCCGAGTCTGTGGGAATCGGTGGGCCCGTGACAGGTGCCGACCCCATCACCGGTGCGGTCATCACACACAGCTGGCAACAAGGTCGCCCTCTCCATGGATTCATGGTTCGCAAAGAGCCCAAAGGCCATGGCGCAAACAACCAAGTCGAGGGACTCTTTGGACTGACTGCCGGTGCAAAGGTGACCATGATCGAAGACACCGTGACCACCGGAGGTAGCTTGCTGAAGGCCATAAAGGCCGTCGAGGATGCAGGCCTTGAGGTCGTTCAAATTCTCTGTGTAGTCGATCGCTGCGAAGGAGCGGCTGAGCGCTTCTCCAAGGCTGGCTATACCCTTGAAGCCCTGGTCAACCGGGCCGACATCACCTGAGGTAGTCATGCTAAATCCCGCGATTCACGCAGAGCGCAGAAATCGCCTGGCTTCGGCCGTCGATGAACCCATCTTACTGATGGGCAACGGCCACAGGCCGCGGAACCTTCCCATGTCACCGGTAGCCTTCCGGCAAGACTCCACGTTCCTGTATTTTACTGGCTGCACCCAGCCAGGTGCTGCGGTGTTGATCCACAACGGTTCCTCCACCCTTTACCTCCCACTGCCATCCGACGACGATGCACTGTGGCATGGCCGGGTCGACACCATCGGAGAGACCGCAAACAGTCTCGGATTCGAATCGGTCCGACCCGTGGGTACTCTAGAGGCCGATGCCGCATCTCACTCAAGTATCGCCAGCATCGCAGTCCCAGACCTGGCGCAGACTCTTCGTGCAGCATCTATCACCGGTCTACCCCTCGAATTCGGCGCCGTCCAGGGGCATGGAGGCCTCATCGATGCCATCATCCAGCTCCGACGGAACCTTGGACCAGAAGAGCTCAACGAGATGAGAAGGACCGCCGTCATCACCGAGGCCGCACACCGGACGGCGATGGCCGCCACCGCTCCCGGCGTCCACGAGCAGACGGTTGCGGCGGCCTTTCAGCACGTAGTCAACCAGGCTGGACTCACCCTCGCATACCCATCCATCGCGACTGTCCGAGGCGAGGTGCTGCACAACTTCCATTACGTGAACACCTGCCAAGCAGGGCAGCTCTTTCTCTTTGATGGTGGTGCGGAAGCAGCGACCGGCTACGCCACAGATGTCACCCGAACTTGGCCCGTTTCTGGCTCCTTCAGTGCTCGTCAACAGGCTGCATATGAAGCCGTTCTTGAGGCCCAACTCAGGGGAATTGACCGGGTGCGCTCGGGCACACGCTATCGAGAGATTCACACCGAAGCGTCCTTGGTGATCGCACAATTTCTTGCTGACGAAGGGCTGATCACCTGCGACCCTCA
>CAWVVG010000163.1:0-7621 GCA_963932775.1 uncultured bacterium | reverse complement strand
TCCCATCTCCCGAGAAATGCATGTCCGGACCCGGCGAGCACCAAACTTGAAGCACCCACAAGGTAGGGCCAGGGATGAGGAGGGGGGTCGGCCGACCATGCCTTCCACTCGGCCCAGGACTCAGCAACCTCACCCTCAAATTCTTCCAAGGGGCGGGGCCGTCGGTTCACCCAAACCTTGGCAATGATCTCCAAGGAAACGTTGGAAACATCGCTGTGGGATGGGCGCGTCAAAACCACCTCGCCCTCTGCCGCTCGAAGAAACCAACCTTCAACGACCTCTCCCCCGTCAAGAGTCAGCCTGACATGGTCATTGAATCCAATTGCGTGAGACGTGGCAATGGCAAACCAAAGCCAAATGCTCACACATACCCCCCGCCGCTGATGTCACGAGCCAGATTCTCAAAGCGAAGGAATTCACCTTGGAAAGCAAGCTTCACGATACCGGTCTGCCCGCTGCGTTGCTTGCCGATGATGAGCTCAGCCACACCGGGCTCTGCAGAGGTTTCTGGATTGTAGTATTCGTCTCGATAGATGAACATGATGGTGTCAGCGTCTTGCTCGATGGCTCCAGACTCCCGAAGATCACTCAGCCGAGGACGCTTGTCGTCACGACTTTCCACGCCACGATTCAACTGGCTGAGTGCCAGGACGCACACGTTCAATTCCTTGGCGAGGTTCTTGAGACCCATGGAACAAAGGGCCACTTGACGTTCACGGCTCGCTCGGGGATCCGTGGTCCCCATAAGACCAATATAGTCGACACATATAAGCCCGAGGTCCGGATTCTTTTGTTTGAGTCTCCGCGCCTTGCTTCGAATCTGGGTCACGGTAAGGCCGGGCGTGTCATCGATGTACATGGGCAAGTTGTACAAGACATCAGCGGCTTCCGTCAGACGGGGCCAGTCCCGATCTTTGTTCAACTGACCAGTACGGACCGCACCCGCGTTGACCCTTCCCTGAGCACACAACAGGCGCGTCGCCAGCTGCTCACGGCCCATCTCGAGCGAAAAGATTCCCACACCTGCACCCGTGTGCGCAGCATTGAGAGCGATATTGAGCGCCAGAGCGGTCTTTCCCATGGCAGGCCTGGCCGCCAGGATGAGCAGGTCTGTCTTGTGCAGCCCCGCCAGCAATTTATCCAGGTCAACGTACCCAGTGGGTATACCGGTGACCTCACCCGAACCCATCTGGCTCCGGTTTTGAATCTCCAAAAATGACCTGTCCACAACCGTAGAGAGCCGCTCCCAGTCCTGCTTGGAGCCCTGCTGAGTGACGTCAAAAACCGTCTTCTCAGCGAAGTCGAGGAGTTCGTCGAGGTCCGCAGCACCCGTTCGTGCCTGTTCCTCGATCTGTTGAACACCCACGATGAGCCGCCGGGCGATTGCCCGTTCCTCAACGATTCCTGCGTAATATTCGAGATTTTGTGTGCTAGGGATGTTGTCCCCAAGCCCTTGTACGTAGCTCAGCCCGCCCACGCTCTCGGCAACACCAGTTGCGATCACGCGCTCGATGACCGCGACCATCTCCGTTGGCTGACTCGCCTCTGCCATCCCGACCATGAGCCCAAACAAATTGCCATGGGCTTCACGATAGAAATCATCGGGCTTGAGAGACTCGGCGATGACGAGGCACTGGTCAGGGTCGAGCATCAACCCACCGAGGACGGCGCGTTCCGCTTCAAGACTCTGTGGCAGTGCCCCGCCATCGTTCATCCGACTACTCCTCGACGACGTACACCTTGAGGGTGGCGCTGAGGTCCAAACCAAGCTTTACAGTAATGTCGTAAGCTCCAGTGGTCTTGATGGCATTTCCTATCGTAATCAAACGACGGTCCACTTCGACTCCCGCCTCGGCGAGCTTCTCAGCGACATCACGGTTGGTGATGGAGCCAAAAAGCTTACCATCCTCGCCCGCAGCAGATTTGATCGTGATCGGTGTACCTGCAATCTTAGCAAGGAGAGCATTGGCTTCCGCCATTGCCTTGCTTCGGCTCGCTTCGGCAACGCGTTTTTGGTGGTCCAACCGACGGCGATTGCTTTGATCAGCGATCACAGCCATGCCACGAGGAACAAGAAAATTCCGGCCGTAGCCATCCTTCACTCGAACCACATCGCCAACGTTTCCGCAGTTGGGAACATTCTCTTGTAGAATAATCAGCATTTCAGATCCCTAGTCCAGTGCGAGGTATGGAAGCAATGCGATGACACGAGCGCGCTTGACTGCTGTTGCAATCTGACGTTGGTGTTTCGAACAGGCACCACTAATACGGCGAGGCACAATCTTGCCCCGCTCTGTGATGAAGCTTCGCAACATGCGTGCTTCTTTGTAGTCGATCAGAGTGTCGGTATCGCCACAAAAGCGGCAAGCCTTCTTTCGAGACCGGCTGCCACCATTGCGGGAAGATCCGCCGTCGTCATAAGCCATGATATTTTCCTTGGTTCTATTAAATTTTAGGTTGGTTGTACCGGGGGATTACTCTGCGTCTTCAGGCGCTTTTTCAGCAACTTCTTCAGCAGCATCTTCAGGCGCTTTTTCGGCAACTTCTTCAGCAGCTTCTTCAGCAGCTTCTTCGGCAACCTCTGCAGGCGCCTCCTCAGCAACTTCTTCAGCAGCTTCCTGCCTGGCTACTGCGGCTGCAGCGGCTGCAGCGGCATCCGCCTCAGCTGCGGCTACACGGGCTGCACGAGCAGCGGCAGCAGCAGCTTCATCAGCAGCAGCGGCCTCTGCAGTTAGTCGAGCGGCCTCTTCGTCAGCGGCCCGGACGGCGTCACGTTCAGCCTTCTTGGCCTCCGCATCCACCCGACAACTATCGACGTCGACGCTCTTGCCCAGCTGGACTGTCATGTAGCGCATGAATGAATCATCCATGCCCATGGCCTTTTCAATCCCAACCGGTGCATCCGGAGGCGCAACAAAGTTGAGATAGCTGTATACGCCATGCTCGTTCTTTGCGATGGGGTATGCCAGACGGCGACGGCCCCAATCCTCGAAAGCGAGCACTTGGCCACTGGCTTTCTCTACCAGACCGGCCACCTTAGTGTTGGCGCCCTCTAGATCAGTCGCATTCAACTGCGGCTTAGTCACATAAATGAGTTCATATTGGTTCATAATCATGGTGTTTTTCCTCCACCTGGTCTCAACGGAGGACGCAAATTGCGCCCCCGCGGAGGGTTTAGAGCAACGGGGCGATAACCAGCGCCACGACACTCATAAGCTTGACAAGAATGTTGAGAGAAGGACCCGCGGTGTCCTTGAAAGGGTCGCCCACGGTGTCTCCAACAACGGCAGCGTCATGGGCATCTGAGCCCTTTTCCAGCACAGTGCCATCGGCCATCGTGAACCCGCCGCCTTCGAACGACTTCTTCGCGTTGTCCCATGCACCACCAGCGTTCGACATGAAGATGGCCATCAGCACACCTGTCACTGTCACACCGACGAGCAGGCCGCCCAATGTTTCAGCTCCGAAGGCAAAGCCAACGATAACCGGGCTTGAGATGGCCAAGGCTCCCGGAAGCATCATGTGCCGAAGGGCTGCCTTGGTGGAAATATCCACACATTTTTTGGTGTCGGGCGGAACCTTGCCTTCCAGCAGGCCCTCGATTTCGCGGAACTGACGGCGGACCTCAATGATCATCTCCATCGCTGCCTCACCCACTGCCTTCATGGCCATGGAGGAGAACAGGAATGGAAGCATTCCACCAATGAATACACCCGCCATCACCATAGGCTTGGACACGTCGATTGACGTAAGTCCTGTCTGCAGCATGAATGCCGCGAACAAAGCCAAGGCAGTCATGGCCGCGGAACCGATAGCGAAGCCTTTTCCGATTGCAGCGGTGGTGTTTCCAACCGCGTCCAGCTGGTCGGTCCGTTCCCGAACCACTTCATCTTGATGGGACATCTCAGCGATTCCACCAGCGTTGTCTGCGATGGGACCGTAGGCGTCCACCGCAAGCTGAATGCCCGTGGTGGAGAGCATGCCAAGTGCTGCGATGGCTACACCGTACAGACCGGCCTGCTCGTTCGCAACCACAACACCGGTAGCGATGCAGATGATGGGAACTGCAGTGGACTGCATACCAACGCCGAGTCCGGCGATAATGTTGGTCGCAGCGCCCGTCTTGGACTGTGCAGCAATGGAGTTCACTGGCGCCTTATCCATCGAGCAGTAGTAGGAAGTAATCATGCCGACTGCGATACCGGTCAACAGACCCACAACCGTCGCGAGCCCAACGTTCCACCAAAGGACGTTGACCATCGTTTCGCCAATCATCGCGGCAGCACCGGACGCCGGCCACAGCATCTTTGCAAGACCAAAAGTGCAACCCGCCATTACTGTGGCTGCACCAAATGCACCCATGTCGAGAGCGTGTTGGGGGTTGCCACCCTCTTTGGTCTTCACCACAAAGGTTCCAGCGATGGAGCAAATGACACCCGCTGCAGCAATAAACAATGGGAGAATCACGATGTTGAGGTCACCGTCGGTGACTTCCTTGAAGCCCATCGCGAGGACCATGGCACCAATAATGGCGCCTACATATGACTCGAAAAGGTCTGCGCCCATTCCAGCAACATCGCCAACGTTGTCGCCAACGTTGTCTGCGATAACCGCGGGGTTCCGAGGGTCATCCTCAGGGAGACCAGCCTCAACCTTGCCTACCAGGTCCGCACCGACGTCGGCCGCCTTGGTGAAGATACCGCCACCGACGCGGGCAAACAATGCGATGGACGAAGCGCCCATGGAGAAGCCCGTGAGGACATTCAAGGTTGTCTGCAGTTCAGGGAAATAGGCGCTTAGAACGATCCAGAGAGTTCCGAGACCGAGCATGGCCAGCCCAACAACCGTCATGCCCATCACTGCGCCACCGCTGAAGGCCACATCGAGTGCTTCAGAGATGCCCTTTCGTGCAGCGGCAGTGGTTCGAACGTTGGCGTCTGTCGCCACTTTCATGCCGAAGTATCCAGCCAAACCTGAGAGGCTAGCTCCGCAGATGAAAGACACCGCGATGAGTGGAGACTGACCTGCCATCACGTTGGCGCCCGCAAGCAAGCATGCGACCACTACTACGAAGACTGCAAGAACACGGTACTCAGCGTTCAAGAACGCCATGGCACCTTCCTGAATCCGTCGAGCAATTTCTTGCATCTCTTCGGTACCAGCGTCCTGCTTCAATACCCATTTGGCCTTGTAGAAGGCATACACCAGCGCAATAATGCCGGCGGCTGGGACTGCGTAGATTAAATTCATCATAAACTCCAGAGGGTCTTGCCCTCAGTAGGTGTTCTGTAAATCAGCAACTAAGGGTGTCCGCACTCTGGCGAACGTTAAAACGATTCATTGCGGACGCGAGGCCTTCCTTGATCACTGCTTCAACTGCATCCGAAGCACAGCCGATGGTGTGGTCGATCTCGCTCTGTTCCTCGGGCGTCCACTTTCCGAGGACATAGTCTGCCGTATTCCACCCTTCCGGGGGTCGGCCAACACCCACACGCACGCGGACATACTCTTTGCCTGCGTGCTTGTTGATGTCTCGAAGACCATTGTGACCACCGTGGCCACCACCGCGCTTGAGTTGAACCCGCCCGAAAGCAAGGTCCACATCATCGTGAATGACCACTACGTTGTCCGTGAGGAGCTTGAAGTAGCCCATCAAGGAACGGACGGGATGTCCTGAGGCGTTCATAAAGGACTGTGGCCGTGCAATAAGTGCCTTGTCATTGCCAATACGTCCCGCACCAACGAGCGAGCCAAGCTGCTTGCCGTCGGCGGGAATGGACCAGCGATGTGCCAAGTTTTCAATCACGGAGAACCCAATATTGTGGCGGGTGGAGGCGTACCGGCGTCCTGGATTTCCCAGACCGACGACAAGCCACATCGACTACTCTGCTGCCTCGGAACCTTCGGCTCCTTCGGCTCCTTCTACAACCGCTTCTACGACTTCTTCTTCAAGCATGTCCCTCTTACCGAGGACTGTGATGATGTTGAAGTCACTGGCCGACTCAACCGCTACACCCTTCACTGTGACCAGGTCGGACACACGGATGAAGTCACCTACATTCATTTTGCTCACATCGATCTTTACACTCTGCGGGATGTCACCTGGCTTGCATGTGACATTCAGTTCCCGACGAATCACCCGGAGTGAACCACCGGCAGTCTCACCAGCGGACTTCCCTACGGCCTCAATGGGCACAACAACATTGACTGATTCAGATTCAACAACCTGAAAGAAGTCCACATGCAGAAGGTTTGTGCTGAGTGGGTCACGCTGTGTGGCTTTTACCAGACAGATGTAGTGGGCGTCACCAACGCTAAGGTCGACGAGAGTGTTTCGGTTTCCGGTCTTCCGAAAGGCATTCTCCAAGTCATGCGCGTCCAAGATGATGGAAGTTGCAGGCTGGCCGGCGCGATAAATCACGGCAGGCATAAGGCCTTTTGCGCGGGTCTTGCGGGCAGCACCCTTTCCGAAAACGTCGCGCGGGGTCGCGGTAATAGTGACGGCTTCCATTTTTGGCTCCAAGGTTCAGTCGTTTAAATCGTTTACTTGCCCCCAGACACGACGCCTAAGAGCCCGCCCAAGGACGGTTTGCAGTCCAGTCAACACGCGTACCCCTTGGAAGCCAACCTTCAACAATGAAGATTGCATCCATGCCCCTTGTCCTGGACTGCGGACCCGGTAGGGCCGACAATGGGCTTCGACGTACGCGCTGAATTTAAAGGCCGGATTGCTCCAGCGGCGCGGTATTTACTGCGGTAGCCCTACTATGTCAAGACACCTGAGCAATGCATGGCTCAATCAAACAAACGGCTCACTGAGTCGTGATGATGGATTGCACGAATGGCTTCAGCAAACAGACGTGACACACTGACCACGTACATCTTGCCAGAAGCCTTTGCCTCTGCGGAGAGTGGGATGGTGTCTGTCACCACCACTGTCTTCAACGGACTCTCAATAATACGACTGACTGCTGGGCCACTCAGTACCGCATGGGTGGTGATCGCTGACACGGTATTGGCCCCTTCATCCATGACTGCCTGAGCTGCCTTAGTGAGGGTTCCCGCCGTATCGATCATGTCGTCTACCAGGATGGCGTTCTTCCCTTTGACATCACCAATAAGGTGCATCACCTCCGCCACATTGGGTCCGCTTCGTCGCTTGTCGACGATGGCCAGGCCAGCATTCAACCGCTTGGCAACGGCCCGTGCACGCTCAACGCCTCCGGCATCGGGAGACACGATCACTGCGTTGTCCGTGGCGATTTTCCCGCGAATTTGCTCGCACAAATGGGCCGAAGAAAAAAGATTGTCTACCGGAATGTTGAAGAACCCCTGGATCTGTCCAGCGTGAAGTTCCATGGTCAAGACCCGGTCTACGCCTGCTACCGTCAATAGATCCGCCACCAACTTGGCACTGATCGGCACCCGGGGGGCCGCCTTTCGGTCCTGTCGAGCATACCCATAGTACGGAACAACTGCCGTGATTCGACCCGCGCTTGCACGCTTGCATGCATCCACCATTATCAACAACTCCATGAGGTGATTGTTGGTGGGTGCACAGGTCGGCTGGATCAAGAACACATCTCGAGATCGGAAGAGCACACGTCTGAACTCCAGTCAC
>CAWVVG010000162.1:0-7684 GCA_963932775.1 uncultured bacterium | reverse complement strand
GCATTCGACCGGTCTCGTTCTTCATCGCTCAAGAACACATCGTCCACGGTCCCTACCATCAGCTGGTAGACCTCTCCCGCACTCAGCTCGATGCCGAGGTTCCGGGCCGCCGAATGAATCAGGCCAATCACGCCCGAAGTGACCGCACTCGAGCCGGTCGCGCAGGCGCCAGACGGTGCCACAAAGGACATCCTGGACCCGTAGTTATTGCAGTTCCAGGTATTCATATAGCTGTAAGCGGGGCTGCTGGAGCTCGGCTCATCGTGGCGAATCGAGTGCACATAGATGGCGTTGTCGAGGACCGCAGGAAAGTTGTGGTGGTAGGCATTCTCATCACCCGCCACACCCACGACCAGCGTGCCTTTGTCGTAAGCATATGCTGCAGCAGCGGTCGTCATGGAGGGGTTGGAGAGGGCGCCCACCGCGAGGTTCACGGCCACAGCACCCGAGTCCACAGAAAAAATGATGCTTTCCCCTGCCCGCTGGCCGTCGGTCACAAACGAGTCACCCACGCGCACTGGAAGAATGGCGCAGTTCGGACACACACCGATGGTGCCCCCAGGGTCTTCCCCGATGTCCTTGCCCTCGGCGGCCGCTTCGCGCATGACCCCAGTTCCGTGGGTGCCGTATCCGTCATCCCAGTCATTCCACGCGTCATTGTCTCCGCCAAAGAAGTCCCAGCCCGAGATGTCATCGACATAGCCATTTGCATCGTTGTCGACTCCGTCCCACTCTTCCCCAAATTCTGTGTAGATGAGGTCCGATGGATCGAGCACGCCGTCCGCTGCGTCTTGCCCAGCACCGATGTCGACCCGAGGGTCATGTGTCCAGTCCACCACGTTCACAAGGCCATTGCCATCGCAGTCGTAGTCCTCAGCCAATTCGCCATCGGCGCACACCGGTGGGGGCAACTCCGCCACATTGATGTACAGCTTGTTGACGATATCCTGATGGCCCCACTCCACTCCCGAGTCCGCTATCGCCAGCAGGACGTCCCATCGCCCCGTAGTGGTCTCCCACGCCTTGTTCGCTGCGATTCCGCTGCCGAGTTCAATCTCCGCCTCCCTAATCCCATCCAAAGAGTGGGCAGGGATGTAGTTGATGAGTCCCCAATCCTCCTCCAAATCCGGAGGGCAGTTCTCTGGTGCACCCGCATCCCCACATCCGGGAAAGGTCGATGCAATCGGGACAGTTCCGTACGCGAGACCAACAAATAGCAGCGTTAAGTACATGAGCGTTTCTCCAGCCCAAAAGTCTAACCACGTCAGGCCAGACCGCAGGCCACAATTGTGTAGAAGGTGTCAGGGCACGAATGAACCACCATGAAGATGCCATTTCAGCGGTATAATGGGCCACACGATGACGACTGGGGAGGATTGCCATGTTCTTGTGGCTCATTTCGATGTCTGCCTTGGCAGGATACGGAGAGATCGTCATCGCCGACGATGGAGAGGCCTACCCCTCCTGGCTCGAACGAGATGTCCACATGTGGACCAACATGATGCGGGTGGACCCAGTGGCCTTCTTTGGTCCGGAGTCACAATGGTCCACGAGCTGCGGGATCGAAGACTTTCTGGCAGACGAGAAGACCCCGAAGCTGCCCCTGTACTACGACTTTGACCTCAACGATGCGGGCCGCTTCCATTCCAAGGACATGTACGAAAACGATTGGTTCGAGCACAGCTCATCCGACGGAACCAGTTTTGGCGAAAGAGTCAGCCGCTTCTACGACGAATCCGGATACCTCGGCGAGAACATCGCGCTGGGCTACCCCGATGGTGAAGCGGCCTTGGTCCAGGGCTGGATGTGCTCAGCAGGCCACCGAGCAAACATCATGACTGCCGACTTCAATGAGCTGGGGGTTGGTGTTGAAGGGCTGTACTTCACCCAAGATTTCGCAGCAGGAACCTTGGCAACCGATGACCCCATCGCCATGGGACTTCACTCGCCCGAGTATCCACTTGAGTCGACCATTTTTCTTGCTGATTTTCAGGGGTTTGAGCCCGACACCTTCGATGTGGTGGTCGACGGACGCGACCATGCCCTGGACCTGACCTTTGGTACTCCATCCCAGGGTGTATTCTCTACCGAGATGACCTTCATCGGTGAAGTCGACTGCCACCAATACTATTTTTTGTGGAGCCTGGGCACGCAGACTGGAACCTTCCCCGAGTCCGGAAGCTATTTGCTTGGGACCCAGTGCGACTCCGACACCATGTGGGTGAACTCACAGTTGCCCGTGGGATACGGCCAAGATCTTCCGGAAGAACGCACAGAGGAAGACATACAGGATGAGGCCCAGGACCAACTCGACGCAGCCGATGTAGACGTGGTGGGCTGCTCATGCTCCACCAACTCAAGGCCCAGCGTTGGCGGGCTCTGGGGTCGCGTGGGAATGTGGCTACTCGCTGGCGGGCTTGCAGTCATGCGCAGAAAAGACCACAGGCCAAGTGCTCGAAGCACCGGTTACACTGTGCACGTCAACCGCTGAGTGTTCCCGATGTACCGACTGTTGCTCCTGATCGCTGCCACCTTCGTCGCAACACCCGCGCACGCCAAGGACCTCCGGGGCCGGTACGGGGTCGGCTTCAACCAACAGTTTGGGCACGTATCCGCCCTATCTGTCCGGTATGGGCTCCCCACGCCGAGTCCCGTCATCAACGTGCAAGTCGAAGGAGCATTTGGGCTCGAGACTGCAGCCAGCGAGGAAGGCGGCAACGTGTTCGCGGGCGCGCGAGTGCTGTACGGCTTTTTGGCTGAGGACAATCTAAACCTCTTTGCTGGAGGCGGCCTGGGCATCGTGACACGACCGAACGGGAGTACCGTTCGAACCCAACCCACAATGGGCGCAGACTTCTTCCTGTTCGGCCTAGAGAATCTCGGTTTCACCATTGAGTGGGGACTGAACATCGATGTAGGTCCAACCTCCGGCGTCTCGACAACGGCCGCTGCCGCTGCCGGCGCCCACTACTGGTTCTAATGATCCTACGTTTCCTCACCGCACTGATGGTGGGCTGGTGCTTGGCTCTCACCCCGTCGCCAAGCCACGCCGCGTCCTTTGACCCGGACCTTGAATGGAGAACCCTCGAGACTCCACACTTCAACATCACCTTCCATCAAGGTGAGGCGGCCCTCGCGGAGGAGACCGCGGCGATTGCAGAGGCAGTCTGGGACAAGATGACCGCCGAGATCGGCACCTTCCCTCGGCGACCGACCGAGCTGGTCCTGATCGACCCAACCGATCTTGCGAACGGCTACGCGATGAGCTTGCCCGTCAATACCATCGTCATCTTCATCACATCACCGTCCGAAGACTCAACGCTGTCCATGTACTCGGAATGGACCGATACCATCCTGACCCATGAATTCGCCCACACCCTCCACTTGGACACCATTGAGGGGCTTCCAAAATTGCTGAGGTCGGTCCTGGGCCGCGTGGTCAACATCAACCGGGTCACGCCCGGGTGGGTGATCGAGGGCTTCGCCACTTTTCAGGAGACCCGCCACACCACGGGAGGTCGCGGTCGATCCAATATGGCCCACATGATCAAGCGGATGGCAGTGCTGGAAGATCAGTTCCCTCCCCTTGGCAATCTAGATGGCTTTCAAACGGCAGCGCCGGGCGGAAACCTTCGCTACTTGTTCGGACAAGACCTCATTCAATTTGTGTCCGATACAGCAGGCAGCAACACATGGACCAACTGGGTTCATGCTTATGGTGGTTCGATGCCCTATTGGCTTCCCAGCCAGCGGGTCTTCGGTCAGCGCCTCGTGCCGCTGTACAAAGACTGGAAGATCAGCATGACCGAGCGCTACGGCGCCCAGGCCGAAGCCGTCGTTGCATCGGGCGAGACCAAGACCGCACTCCTCAGCGACGGCGAGGCCACCTGCATGGGGCCCACCTGGAACCGCGCAGGCGACCAACTTGTTTTCTCATGTGCCCACCCAGTCGTCGGAAGCAGGATCCAGCTATGGGATCCTGAGTCCGGTGAAACCAAGACTGAAATGAAGGGCGCCTTCGCCAAGGACTTCACCTGGCGGGCCGATGGAAAAGCATTCTTTTACTCGGGCACCCACACGGTCGACAGATTCAACCTGTTCGACGATGTGTATTTCCACAAGCTTGGCCGGAAAACTTCGAGCCTGTTGACGCGAGGCAAGCGAGCACGGCAACCCAGCCTATCTCCGGATGGCCGAGACCTGATCGTCGTACGCAACAAGCTCCAAGAGAATTGGCTGGCAAAACTCAGCATCGACCAGACCATGGAGCCAGTGGCTGAGTTCGACCGAAATGCCCAAATTGCTACCCCGGTTCACTCTCCAGATGGCCGACACCTCGCGGTGAGCATGTGGCGGGATGGGGTCCGCGACATCTGGATTCTAAATCAGGACGGAACGGTATACCGCCGAGTCACTGCCGATGGCGCCCATGATATAGACCCCGCTTGGTCCTCAGATGGACGATGGCTGTACTTCAGTTCAGACCGTACAGGCATCTTCAACATCTACGGGGTCGAGCTTGAGACTGAGCGGCTGTATCAGGTCACAAATGTGCTCGGAGGTGCCTTCCACCCGGCCCCTTCCCCAAATGGTCAGACCCTTGTTTTTGAATCATTCAGTCACAACGGGATGGACATTGTGTCCACGTCCAATGGGCGAGACCAGTGGTCCGAGCGTGGTGTCTTGGCTCAGCCCCTCGAGCATGCAGGCGCCTTGTCTGCCACCCAGGACCTCTCAAAAGAGTCCAGCCCTCCGCCGGACAACGCAGCACCCGTCGAGGTAAGTGCAAAGCTCGGTACCTCAGCACTGCCTTCGGGGATCCCTCGCCCAGTGATGAGCCTGGATATTCCTGGACTCAGTGGTTTCGGCGGGCCCATGGCCGGCTTTAAGACCCTCCCAATCTTTGGAAACCCACATCCAGACAGCCCCGAGTCGGGACCCGATGTTGAAGATGGGGCCGTTGAAACTGAAGATGAGGCCGATGAGGAAGAAGACTTCCCGTTCTCCTACCCAGTCAAACGGTACCGTCCAGGCCGCTTGTTGTTCCCTCCCCGCTACATCATGCCTGGCATAGCACTGGACTACAACAACACCTTGATGGCCTTTGTGGGCACCTCAAGCTGGGACACACTGATGCAGTGGTTCTACTCGGGATTCTTAAGCTACCGGGCGGACAATAACTACATTGGATGGGGCGCGTCTGTGGCCTACAACAAGTGGGTTCCGGTCATCTCGGGTGGCATATACAGCCAAACCGTGAGGTACGGAAAGCTGTTCAAGAACGTTGGTCCTCCAGGCAGCGGCGGTACCTGGGTCCAGTCGATTCAGCAGCTTGACGAGACCTATTTTGATAAGCGCACCAAGGGCTACCTGAGCATCGCCTTCCCTACCAAGGAGAAGTCTGCAGCCTACCTTCAATGGCGAGGAACCCATCGCACGCCGCTCACACCACTGAACACCTACGAAGCCCAGGGTATCGATATCTATCGACCGAATTTGCCCACCCGTGGCTTTCAGTCGGCCATCGGAGGCGGATGGGGCTTTGGAACGGGCACTTCGTATGGCCGGGCGATCTCGACCGAGAAGGGCGAAGCCTATGGGGTGAGCAGTCAGCTTACTTCGGCCATGCTCGGCAGCTACCAACTCGACGAGAACGATGCGCGCATCCCGTTTTCCCAGTTTCAATTTGGTGGCAACTACCGAAAGTACGTCACAGTCCCCTGGTTCGACGACCATGTGGTCGCCACCAGTCTCGCAGCCGGAGGCACGGTCGGAGACCGAACCCGCTACGGATCATACCGGCTCGGCGGCAACTTCGGGCAGGGCGGAATTTACAGCTTGCCTGAAGAGTATCGGTCCCTTCGTGGCTTCCGGCCGGCCGCAGCCTACGGCGACTGGTACTACCTGGCAAGCATGGAGTATCGCCTGCCTATTTGGTGGATTGACCGAGGTGTGGGCACCATTCCCTTTTACGCGCGATACATCGCCGCCACCGCCTTCCTGGATGCCGGAAATGCATTCAACGAGCTGCCCAATGGGGACTCGGACCAAGGCCCTGCATTTCAGCAGACACTGGTGGGAGCAGGCGCAGA
Source organism: uncultured bacterium (assembly GCA_963932775.1). Classification (GTDB taxonomy): domain Bacteria; phylum Myxococcota_A; class UBA796; order UBA796; family UBA796; genus UBA796. Next base: position 1,592 of record CAWVVG010000162.1, on the reverse strand, counting down.
GATTCGAGGGCGGGCAATCATCGGCTATGGCATCAACGCAGTCGCACGACTGGGCTACGGGTTCGCCCTGCGGGGGCCCGGTATTCCATTCGGCTCTGCGGACGGGCTGTACATCCGATTTGATACAGGGTTTTGATGGCCCGAACCACTGTTTTTGGGCTTCTATTGTGGAGCACTCAGGCGGCCGCAGCCTCTCCAGCAGACTCGCTTGCTGAAGCATGGGCGCACATCGGTATCCAACAGTTCGACCAGGCAACAGAATCTCTTTCTGAAGCCCCTGAAGTATTGTGGAGTGGTCATTTTGAGGCCCTTCGAGGGATCAGCGCGCTCGGGTCGAGCAATGCACCCGATGCCGTGCAAGCCCTTCAGACTGCCCTGAAAGACCCCCATCTACGAGGCCCAATCCGAGACCAAGCACGACTGCACTTGGCCCGCGCACTGTTGGCTATCGAGGACCCGGAGGGCGCAAATACCCTGCTCAAGCCCATGCTGAAAGGGGCCTTAGGAAAACGGGGAGCACTCCCTTCACCCGGAGGTGTCGACCCTGGAGACATACGGTGGTGGTTGTCCCATGCGGCCACTCAACTCGACCAAGGAGCGAAAGCCCGGGCCTGGCTGGAAGCCATCTGGACCCACAACCCGACGAGCCACCGCGCGAAGCCCGCCTTCAGCGCATTGGTGGCTGGCGGCTACAAGGTGGACCCCGCCACACCCCACGGCACGGCACTGTATGAGTCGCGGATTCGAACCCTCCAGCGTCTATTCATGAACAAGGAGGCCCTCGTCTTGCGAGAAGCATTGGGCCCCAGTCACCCGCTCAGAGAGCCCCACGCATTCGCGGGTGCGGTATTCAAGGCCAAGGACTACGCTCGGGCCGCGGAGCTCCTTCAGGCCTTGGGTGACCCGAGCGCAGACGAGGGCATTCTTCTCGCCTTGGCACAGGTCCGGTCGGGCGATGCTACCGCATGCATCCAGACCTACAAACGGCTCGCAGGTGGCGCCAGCAAGGTGGCAGAGCTGGCCACCTACAAGCTCGGGTACATGGCCTTTGACCAAGCCAGTTGGGCCGGCGCCATACACGCCTTCGATCGATACCTCAGCCGCTACCCATCGGGGAAATATGCCGATGCGTCCATGTGGTTCACTGGACTGTCCCGACTCCGCATGGGGGAGACGAGAGCGGCCAACAAGACCTTCGCTCAACTGGAAGTCTCACACCCAGGCTCGAGCCTTCGAGCGGGTGCGGTTTACTGGCAAGCACAGACATCGAAAGATGATGTCCGTCGAAATGAACTGCTCAGTATAGTCGTCCAGACCTGGCCCAAGACTGGGTATGCCTGGTTCGCGTCGGGTCAATTGGGGATAAAATTCCCAGCCAAGGTTCATAAATTCAGCACTCCTCAGTCAACGGTAATCGACCGACCGGCCTGGCACATCGGGAAGGGACTCACCCAGTCTGGCCTTCTCCCATGGGCCCGCCCTCACCTGGAGAGCCTCGCCGCAAACTCAGGAACGCTGAACCGCGAACAAACCATCGGGCTCGCCACTGCATTGATCGAAGCCGGCTCCTACCGTACGGCCAAACGCTTGGT
>CAWVVG010000161.1:0-7696 GCA_963932775.1 uncultured bacterium | reverse complement strand
TCCTTGGGGTGGTCCAAGACGGCATCGAGGGTGTCCTCAATGTGGTCGCTGGCCCACCCTGCATCTCCGAGCACATCGGCGAGCGGCGAGTCGGTATGGGTCAGTATGGGAAGTCCACATCCAAGATAATCGGCATGACGAAAGCTGAAGGCCAGTTGTCGTTCCGGATTGGGGCTCATCCAGTCCAGCGCAGCAGTAGCGCCAGAAAATGCCTTGTGGAGCGTCTCCCGGTCGACCCAGCCAGGCATCTCAAGCCGCGGGTGGGTGGGAAGGATCCACGGCGCGTCAGCACCTTCGGGGACACCGCCAAACCAAACGACTCGCCCCTCTCCCCGTTTGTCTAGGTGGGTGAGCACCCGGGTGAGTGCGGGGACGGGGTCTTGCCAAGGCCAGCTGCCGCCCCCGGCCATAAAGACCGGATGCTTGCTTGCTCGTCGACGGGGTCCAGTGGGTGCGACCAATGGGATGAGCAGCGTTGGATCCTTGCGGACGTCGATGCCAGCTGCGGCAAGGAGCCCCCACCACATCCAGCGTTGGCGCGGATTGGATACCAAGAACACATCTCCGGCAGCCAAGGCCCGAAGCGTTGCAACACTGGTGTTGCGCAAAGAGCCATCAAAGGCCGCCTCCATTACCCTGGGTGCGTACAGATCGACTGCGATGGGCGCGCCCACGGCACCGAGAACTGGAGCATCTTCGATCTGGGTGCATATGATTCGGTCGGGACCCCAGTCTCGTGCCTTCTGGTAGAGGTCTTCCTCCGAACTGAATCCGCCCGCCTCGTCTTGGTCGCGGGTGAGCATGCGAACAGTGTGACCCGCACCCTCGAGGGCGGCGGCCATATCGCATGCACGAAGCGCCCCACCCTGGGTCGGTTGACCAGGGGTGGGGCGCTTTCCGTGATGGACGATCAGTATTCGCACAACCTCACCGTATCAGAGGCGTGCGTTGTTGGTCAGTCTTAGAGTCCTGAAACTGCGGTGAGTTCCTTGGAGAGAGTGGTTGAACCAGTCTCAGTATCGACATGCTCTTCGGCCACAAGACCCAGGCCTTCGACCCAGTAGTAGTCTGCTTCACCCGGTAGGTCCCGGGTGAATCCACCGGCAGCGGTGAGCTGCATGGTGTAGGTGCTGGAGATGTGCCAAGCTTCCATGGACTCGCCCATGACGCTCACGACCTGGGTTCCTTCATCCGTGAAGGAGCCGCTGACCGGGATGCTCACTGCCATACCGGAACCCGAGGTGTCGGTGTAGCTGAGGGAGTAGCTGAAGCTCCAGCTTGCACCCGTGTCGAATTTGTCCATATTGATGTACTGGCGTGGTGATGAAAGCTGCATCAGAACGGTGCCTGGGCTGAAGGGCGTACCCTCCATCTCGACCGAGTAGGTGATGTTCATGTTCCACTCGGCGACGCTCAGGCCGGATTGACCGCCGTAATCGCAGAGGTGGTAGACGGAGCCTTCCCATGCGGGGGACCCACCAACCGTCATGGTCTCCCAAGTCTTGTATGCTTCGTAGCCGCCGGCGGTGTAGCCAGTGCCCATGGTCTGCTCGGTGGCTGTCGCCGTCTCGGTACCGTGCTCATCGCTGATGAACGTGGATATGTAGGTCTTTTCCCAACCGGACTCATTCAGCGGGTTGTAGGCGAAGCACGCATCGTCATCGGCGTCCGCATCGGCATCGGCGTCGGCGTCGGCATCAGCATCAGCATCAGCATCCGAGTCGGCGTCCGCATCGGCGTCCGCATCGGCGTCCGCATCGGCGTCGGTATCGGCATCGGCATCGGCATCGGCGACGGGTATCGCGGTGTCGGTATCGTAGTCATACTTGGGCGTGCTGCAGGCTACGCTCACGGTCAGAAAGGCCAAAATAAGTCGGTACATTTTAAGAATCCCCCGGTTTGATATGCTCAATGAATAGCATCCCTTTCAGTGAATCGCCTGCTCATCTATGTGACGACCGCGCTACAACCAAGGGGTGCGGACTAAGGCTCAACTGTTCCGGGACACCCGGATGTACCTCTCGAGAAGGTTCAATCGTTCCCTAGCTCCCCCTGACAGGGTGAGCTTAAATGTGACCTTGCGGTGCAATTTGAGCTGCACCATGTGCACCACTTGCTACGATTCTCCGGAGCTGAGCCTCGTCGAGATTAAAGACATCATTGATCAGACGGCTGCGTGGGGCGTCCAGGTGTTCAACCCCCTCGGGGGCGAGCCGTTCATGCGTGCCGACATTGAGGAGATCCTGTCCTACGCGGTGAAGCGAGGCTTCTATGTGACCGTGACGACCAACGGCACGCTGATCACCAAAGGTCGGGCTGCTGCCATCGCCCAGATTCCATCGGATAGGCTGCACTTCAACATCTCTATAGACGGTGACGAGGAAGCCAACGATGAGATTCGCTCCAAGGGCATGTATGCGCGGGCGATCGAAGGATACCAGCGCATTCGGGCCGCCGATGCTGCGGCCGGGAACAGCCATCGAAAGATCTTGGCGAACACGATTCTTCACGCTCGGAATGCGGAACGATTTCATCAGATCCTAGATGAGCAGGCGGAGCTTGGTTTCGACGGAGTTCAGATCCTGAACTTGTTTCGTCAGGGCGATGAGGTACCAGACCAAGCGTCTGCCCTCTGGTTCCACCCAGAGAGTATGGACCTACTAAACACGGTGACTGCGTCCCTTGCGAACCGAGTAGAGCGACAAGATACGGTGGGGTATCGAATCCAAAACAATGCCGAGACCCTTCGTCGCATTCCTCAGTATTATGGGGATGCGTTGAAGCCACTCGAGGCGCCGTGTTGGGCGGGCTGGAAAGAGTTGTACATCAATGCCGACGGCCAAGCCATTATGTGCGACGGCAGCCTGGACTTCATCAAAGGTGGATTCGGGAATATTCGCAGCCAGACCCTACAGCAGTTGTGGGCCTCCGATAGTCTGCGAGACCGCCGAGAGGTTGTGGTGAACTGCACCACACCGTGCGTGCAGGACTGCTATCTGCGCTCGTCGAGTGACTCGGGTTCGGGTTTGATCGCGGATGCCGGTCGCATGGTCGGCAGAAAGGTCTTGGACCGTGTGAGTCAGTGGCGTCCCACCCAGTCGCACCTTGTGGACGGGTTGCTTCGCTTGGAGTTGAGTGACGTGTGCCCGTGTGGGCAGGATGGGTGCACTACACCCCACAACCGTTGGCTCCAGCTGAAAGGCTCGATCGTTGACGTCGAGGAACAGGCCTGGAGTCGCTATCGGGATGAGGGGCGACTGGATTTTGGTCGCGGCTTCATGGGCTTTGATGTGGTTCGCAGCGTGGTCGAAGATCTCAAGACCCAGCGCATTCGCTTTGGAGCCATCTCCGTTCGTTGGAGGGGAGAGCCACTCATTCACCCGGAGATTGAACCGATTCTTCGCCACTTGCTGGATGCCATCGCGGATGGGGAGGTGGCCGACCGACTCATCGTCGAGACCGACGGACGGTTCCTTACCGAGTCCCTATCTCGCCTCGCAGCTCACCCAGCGCCTCAGACATGGGTGCTTGATGGTGACCGTGGTAGCCCCACCCACATCGCAAGGGCCCGGGACTGGCTTGGTCAGCATCGTCATGGCGACGTCTTCATTCAGACCGCCTTCACCGCTCAAGTCGACCAGGAAGCCACATCCTTGAACCCTCAGGGCCTTCCTGTGTTCGCGGGAGACCCACCGCCCCTGATCGATGCGGTTTGGCTCAGGCGCCGCAATCATGGGCACTATCTGGCCGACCAAGCAGCGACGGCAGCCTTGGTAGCGGTCGCTGAGTCGTGTGGTGTGGTCCCAATATTGCAGACCGATAATCGGCCCGATGTGAATGGGGCCGGCTCCCGTCAGCCGGTCATCAGCTGGGACGGAAAGGTCACCATGAACCCTGAAGATATCGGACTCACATCGGTGGAGGGCGACGTGATTCACAGCAAGCTCTCGGCAGCGCTGGACTGACTGGACTCAGGGGCGGTATACGCCTGGAGGCTGTTCTTTCAGCCAGGCAGACCAACGGAGGGCACCGATCGCGAAGACCTCGCGTCGTGTGGCCACATGCTTGATCTCCAAGCGCTCTCCAGGCCCGGATAGCCAGATGGTGTGCTCTCCGATGGTGTCTCCCAGTCGGATGGCATGGGTCGGGGTTTCGGTGGGTCCGCCGGCCTCGGCTACCGCCCGCTGCATGCGCTTGGCCGTGCCTGAGGGTGCATCCAGTTTCTGGTCATGGTGGGCTTCGACAATCTCAACAGCCCAGTCTTCTGGCATCTGGTCAATGGCCTGCTGGATGAGCTTGAGGAGCAGCGGAACCCCCGCAGAGAAGTTGGGGACAATGGCGACGGGTGCGGTGAGTGCGTAGGCCTCGATGGCTTCGGTAGGCAGGTCGCCAGTGGTGCCAATTAGGAGAGGCTGGCCGGTCAGTCGAGACAATAGTTGGGTCAACCCTGGGCCGCTGGTGACGTCGATGACGACATCGCAGACGGGAATGTCTCCCTGTCGAGGGACCGGTCCTGTGAACGTGTCACCGGCTTCCGCAGCGATCAGTTGACCGAGTCGACCGGAGGCTCCGTGAATCGCTACCACAGTGTTCATGGGGCTCAAAAGTTGACGGTGCCGACGAGCCGGCTGCCGATTGCATTTTGAGTGAATCCGCCGCCCAGTTCCTCGTGCTCAAACGACGAGATGTACTTGCCCGGCATGAAATAGCCTGTGGTCGAAGTCAAGCGGAAGTGGTCAAAGGGCCGGTAGTCAACAGTGAAGTCAAACTCGGAGCCGTAGCCTCCGTTATCGGACTCGGACTCAGGGAGCTTGGCTGCCTTCGCGCCGATCCAGGCGAACTCGAGGTCCAATCCTTCCATTACCGTGTACTGAAAGGCCGGACGGACGTAGAGCGCGTTGCTGATTCCCTCACCCAAGCGCGCAGCGCCCCACTCTCTCCCACCGTTGCTGCTTAGGTTGGGGTTCTCGTGGTTGAGCACGGGCATCGGCTCCTCAAACATCATCAGGGCGACGTTGAAGTCCGGGTCAAAGCTGAACGAGCGGAATTGGTTGTCTACGGGGTCTTGGTCACCGGTGGCGAGGCCGGAAGATGCACCCACCCGCATCTTGTCGTTTCCGAGCAGGGCGGTGAGTTGAGTTCCAATTCCAGAGATACGAACGTCGTTGACGTCTTGGGAGAGGTTTCCGCTTCCAGTCTGGAAGGCAAACTCAAACTCTACTTCAGTCATGCCCAGCTCGGCCTTGGCCCAGAGGTCTGCAGTGAAGATCTTAAATTCGCTGCTGTCTTCGAAGGTCTGGACTCGGTAGGTGTTGTAGCTTCCGACACCAAACCGTTCGCCCAGGTAGGCGATGCCGCCGGTGAAAGTCCTGAGATCATCACCCTTATTGACGAAGTTCTCGGCAGAGGTCTCGGCTGCACCGATGAGGTACAGCGCGCCCACTGGAGCGGTAACTTGAATCCTGTCGGCTGTGTCGCCGTACTCGGACAAGGGATCGTTGCCGGCGTTGTAGACCATTCCAGAACCCCACTCAACCGGCATCCGACCGAAACGAATCTTTGCGTATTCGGTGCTGATTTCGGCAAATACCCGTCGGGCCTGAATGTTCTGAATGCTGTCGGCACCCTCGGAAGTGGTGGGTGCGTGTACGGTATTCGCGTACACTGCCGCGCCTTCCTCACCCGTCGCCGGGTCGGTCAAGGTCGAAGGATTGCCGCCCCAGGTCACAAAGGGAAGGACATCTACTTCTGTAAACACGCTGACCGAATCCGAGAACTTGAAGGTCGGGGCCAAGCGCAGTCGGTGATCCAGCCACAAGGAGCTTTCTTCTGAGAACTCATTTTCTTCGGGCGTGGCCAGAGAGAGTGAGTTGAAGTAACGACCTCGAGCACGGTAATGGCCATCCCAGGCCACCTCTACTGCATGGGCGTTGGGAAGAAGAGTGAGGGCCAGGGCTGTAAGGGTTCCGAACACGTCTTGGTGTCCTCCATTTGGGCTGGTTTGTATCGCGGGCAAACATCCTGCGCCATGCCCACGGGTTGACGACTGCGGTGTGGCGAGGCACGGTGGAAGCATGAAGACCGCGATGCTTGATACTTTGAAGGCCGTGTGGCGCCACTGGAAACGGCTGGCCCATGGCATTATCGCGGTCCAGAATTGGACGCTGATGGCGGTGGCTTATGTGGTGGGAATGGGGCCCGTAGCCCTCGTTATGCGCCTGAAAAATCCAGACCTGATCGACCGCGGCTTGGGCGACCAGGAAGGGCCAAGCTATTGGCTGCCCGTGCAAGGTGAGCGCCAAGACATTCGGCGAGCGCAGCGACCTTACTGAGAGCCGTCCGCCCTCAAACCATATTAAATTACGGTGTAGATAAACGGTAGGATCGGGCTCGACTCTGCGAAGAGGATGAAGCCCACCATCAAAGCGAGCACGAGCATGATGGGGGTCATCCACCACAGCTTGTTGTGGATGATGAAGTCCACAAACTCCCGTGTAATGGACTGACGCTCAACTGGAATTTGGTCTGGTTCGTCGCTCATGGGGTGATCGTATCACGGATATTCAGTCCAAGGGACAGTGGTTCGACGTGGATTTCACCGCCCTCTTTGGCCCAAGCCAACACGAAGCGGTGGGGGAGGTTGGGATCGATGTGGACCGTTCGCTCCGCACCCACCCGCCGAAGATACGGGCCGAGGTGGGTGGACCAATTGTGGGTGGTCTGAAGGGAACATGGAATTTCGGGATCGTGGGTCACCAGAACATCGCCATCGGGCTGTGTCGATAAAGCCTGGGCGGTTTCGGCGAGTCCCACCGATGAGGCGATGGGTGGTCTCATCCAGACTTGTGGGCATCCCCGATCGACCTCCGGATTTCGGGTGTGTGTTGGCGCCTTCCACACAGACGTCAAGATGACCCAGGGGATGGATAAGGCTGCCGATACCGCGATCCAACGGCTCTGAATTTGGACCTTCACCATGGCTGCGGCGATGCAGAGCACAGCCCCTGGAAGCAATGGGGCCATGAGGCGGGGGTATTTTTTCGGAATCAAGAGGAGTATGAGCATTCCACCCACAAACCAGATCAGGGTGGGCAGGAGCGCCCGCCTATCGCCGCTTCGCCACAGCGAGAATGCTGCAAGAAGGAATGCCAAAGCCAGAGGTGGACCCAGGCCCGACTTGAGCACCGCCAAGGGATAGAAGCCAAGGTGGGCGAGCAGCTCACCACCACCGTTTCCTGCGATGGACTCGGTACTGTATTTCATCTGATTACTCAGATTCGAGACAATCCAGGGGCCGGCGATCGCGGCGGCTGTGAGCACCGCTGGAAGCACCTGGCGCCACGCATAGCGACCCAGCCTTCGACCGACCCAAAGCAAAGGAAGACCGGCTCCGAGGATGAAGGTCTGCTTGGTCATCAGCCCCATCCCTACGACCGCCCCGAGCTGTACTGCACGGCTGAGGGTGGGCCGTTCGACCCAACGGAACATCGCCAGGATGGACAGGCTGACTGCCGCCATTAAGGCGCCTTCGGGCATAAAATGTCGGGTTAGGCCGTTGCCAAGAGGCAAGCAGAGCACGCCCACCAGCGCAAATATCTCGGCCCTGCCTGCATTGGAGGCGTGAACCAGTCGTCGGGCGATTCGGCCCGTTGCGAGACCGGTCGCGAGCAAGGAGAGCAGGCAGATTGCGCGGACG
>CAWVVG010000160.1:0-7705 GCA_963932775.1 uncultured bacterium | reverse complement strand
GCTTGTCGATCGCGAGGCTGACCTGCCCTGACTCGTCCACGTGACGCGCCATATTACTGACCAACCAATTTACATCGGTCTGGCCGTACCGGGCACCCGTAAAATAGGAGTCCCGAAGAAGGTAATCGAGCCTATCTGCATCAAGGTCTGAGCTAATGATTTGGCTCAACAAGAAGCGAAGATCAAAGTCGCCATGACGGAAAAAGTCATCATCGACGGCAACCTCATGGGAAACCAAGCGCGCCACATGCTCCGGGCGAAACCCAAAATTCGTCCGAATGGCCTCTGCCAATGAAGTCTGAGTCAGGATGGCGATGGTGTAATCTTCGTGCGTCGCTCGCTGGTCCAACCGGTGGGCCACCTTCTCCGGCTCGTAGCAGCGAATGTTTAGGTCCCTGAGAGGTGGCATCGCGAATTCGGCCGCATGAGAGAACGGCGCATGGCCAAGATCGTGGCATAGCGCCGCCAACCGAACGCAGTGGCGGAAGCTGTGTCGAGCCTCCTTGGTCGTAAACGGCTTGTCCCGGAAACAAACATCAAACGCCCGTCCAGCGAGGTGCATCACACCCAACGAATGGTTGTACCGGGTGTGGGTGGCCCCTGGGAAGGGCAAATGAGAGAACCCAAGCTGGCGTATGCCCCTTAGACGCTGCACAAATGGGTGGTCTATGATGGCAACTTCAGCCTTATCCACGGTGATGGCACCATGAATCGGATCTCTGATCTCCATGAGCGGTGTGCCTTGTCTATCCATCGCATCTCCCGTCCGTGGTATACCCCGGCAGGGAGAATATGGATCCGATTCAAGACATTGGCGAGTTGACCCGGGGCGATGTCATTCACCACCCAGCACTGGGTTTTGCGGTTGTAGACCGCCTGGAAGATAGCGCTGCGCGCCTGGTTTGGGAGTCCAACGGAAGCCGCCTCCCCCCACTGGTCAGCGCAGAGTTGCTTGCGAAGGGCTACCGCAGATGCGTGCCCGGTGGATTCTTATTTCGATCCGTAATGGAGAAAGATGCGCTTCGTACCTTGGTCGACCATGACCCAGCTTCCGCGATGCGCTTGCTTCTCGACGACCTCGTTGAACAGCAGGGACGAGCCGATATCCGCGATTGGCTGACTGGCCGAGAGTTGCTGAACACTGCACACTTCGATCGGTGGTGGGTCAGTCTCGATGAAGCGCCCAACCACGAAGGGATCGAGTGGTCCAAGGATCGCTTGAGCATAAGTGGCCTCCCCGCGGGAGACCCAGGCAATCCCGACACCTTCCTGAGCGCCTCACCTCGAATCCGGTGGGCCATCGCCACCGATGCGGATGCCACCACCCGTACACGCCTCTTGCATCAAGCCCTCACCGCCCGCGACACTCCAGCCATCATGCTCCTGCTTCGACTGGTCGACGCCATCGAAAATGCAGCAATGGATGCGCTCCGCACCCTGGCACGAGCCGGTGACCACGCGGTCACTGCAGCCCTTCTGGACCGGGGAGATAGTGTGATGCTTCAGACCCTGGTCGGCCCGGCTGGGTGGTCTAAGACCCAAGACAGGGTGCGAAAGGCCATGGATAAGCTTCCGCCGAGCCGCAGGCTGCAGGTCGCGGTCGAGATCATGGAAATTGCGCTCGCAATGGAAGGAGAACCTCCTGCGGCGCCATGGCTGTGCTCGGTGGTACCCGGTGGCGCCGGAGCGCTCCTCGCCACCGCCGCAACCATGACCGACGCATCGCGGGCCCTCGACTGGCTACATGAGCGACAAAATTCGAACACCCTGGCCGAGACGATCCCAGACTTTGGTCCACGGAACACCATAGAACTAAAAGCTCGAAGAGATAATCAGCCGTCAACACAGCTTGTGGCAAACCTCAGAGACATGGCCGCCGATCGCATCATCCCACTGAGCATCGCGATGGCGACTGCCCTGGCCAAACGACATGCGAAGTCCGAAACGGGTGGAGTCACCGGGGCTCGTGTGGATGCAGCAGGTGTGGTGACACTTGGCCCCACAGAGGACCGGGATCCACGGGTTGACGTACGCGATGCGATGCGGCTGATCCTGGAAGCTGCCATTGGTCCGGTTCCAGCCGACACACCGCTGGCCGACTGTGACCTGCTTCCACACATCAACCAGCTCCGCGATGACCTGCCCGTGGACTGGATCTCCGTCGCAATGCAGTCCCTCGCCCAGGAGCCGAACGATAGGCCCTGTGATGGGGTAGCCCTGTGGGCAGCCCTGGCCATAGCGGGTGCACAGGACCGAGTGCGACACGATGCACCCCGAATGGCGCGGGCAGTAGACGTTGCCCATGACACTCACATCGGCGTGTCCAAGTCTCGCAGGATGCAGACCAACCAAGACGCCGTGTACTACGCACAGTCAGAGCACATCAGCTTGTTGCTGGTTGCAGATGGCATCAGCGTGTCCACCGCCGGCAGCGGAAACCTGGCGAGTGCGCTGCTCGTTCAAGCCCTGGCGAACCTGTGGGAGCGCGACGCCCTCAAGCTACCGGACCTCGATGACGACGGGTTGCTCGATTGGATTCGAAACGCGCTTGTAGTGGGCAATCGGTCGATCTGCGACACCTCAGTGCAGCTCGCACATGGGGACCTCAACAAGCAAATCCCGATGGGCACCACCGCTCTGCTGGCCATCATCCGAAATTCGGTTCTGTACATGGCTGCACTTGGCGACTCTCGGGCCTACCTGATTGGCAATTCCGGTGTATCGCTTCTCTCGGGCGATCAGAATGTTCGCGGACTGTGGCTGTGTGCCCACAAGACTGGAGGGCGCCTGCCGGATGTGGCCAACGAGGGCATGGCATTGGTCGGCTATTGTGGCCGCTTCGATGACACAGGGAATCCCTCTCCAGCAGAGCCTGTGACCCGCATTGTCCCCATGTTTCCAAACGAGACCCTACTCTTGGCCACCGACGGACTCACTGACTACACCGGCGACTCCTTCTCCAAGCAGACTGAGGTTGTGGCTGAAGGCGCGGCAAACGAGAACCTCTGGCGCGGCTGTCGGTGGCTCGTCGATAAGGCCAATGAAGGCGGCGGTGGCGACAACGTGACCGTACTCTTGGCGCGAGTGCAGCCAGACTAAGCTACGGTATTCACATGCAGCCTTTCCGCGAAGCCCTTGCCGAACGTGTGCTCCTTTTTGATGGAGCCATGGGCACAGAAATCTACAAGCGTGGCGTGTTCATCAACCGCTCCTATGACGAGGTCTGCCTCACGGACCCGGATCTGGTGCGCGACATCCATGAATCCTATGTGGCAGCCGGCTCAGACGTGGTGACAACCAACACGTTTGGCGCCAACCACATCCGCCTGTTGCCCTTCGGACTCGAAGACCGACACGACGAGATCAATGCCACAGCTGTCCGTCTTGCGCGTGCGGCTGCAGGGGATCGCGCCTGGGTCGCGGGGTCCATCGGGCCCATCGGCGCGCAACTGAGCCCTGTTGGACGGATCAGTCCGGGCGAAGCGTTCAAGGTGTTCAAGAATCAAGTCGCGGCGATGCTCAATGAGGACGTGGATCTGTTCGTTCTGGAGACTTTCACGAACCTCTCTGAACTGTGGCAGGCTGTCCGGGCCATCCGAAGCCTGACGGACAAGGCCATCGTCGCCAACTTGACCTTCCAACCCGTGGACTCCAGCGACAAAGAGTCCATCGTTCCGGCCATCGTCCGAGCGGTGCAGACCATGCGTGACTGGTCGGTCGATGCCATCGGTACAAACTGTACAAATGGCCCCCGGGGAGTGCTCGATATCGTAGAGCAGATGCGCCAACATACCGACTTGCCCATCGCGGCAATGCCAAATGCAGGCATGCCACAAGTTGTAGAGGGGCGAACGTTGTACCTGGCTGGCCCCGAGTACATGGCAGAGTACGCACGTCGGACTGCCCAGGCCGGCGCCAGAATCATCGGCGGGTGCTGTGGAACCACACCCCAGACCATCAAAGAGATGCGGGTATTCTTGAAGTCCATCGCCCAGATGACTCCATCGCGTACGCCCATTGTCGCAACCAAGGCCCCCGAGCCCGCACAAGAACTACCCGCTCAGACCCCTGTTCCTGTGGCCGAACGATCGGAATTTGCCCGACGCCTATTGGGCGGGAAATTCTGTATTTCGGTGGAACTGGACCCACCCAAGGGCGTATCCGCAGAGCGAGCCGTCCAGGGTGCCGCGATGTTGTACGAGGCCGGAATAGACGTGGTGAATATCGCCGATGGACCGAGGGCTATCGCTCGCATGGGGCCCACAGCCCTCTCCCACCTGGTTCAACGACAAACCCCACAGCTCGAGACCGTGGTGCACTACTGCTGCCGAGACAGAAATCTTCTCGGTATGCAGATGGACCTGATGGGCGCCCATGCAGTGGGCCTTCGAAACATTCTTGCCGTCACCGGAGACCCTCCGAAGATGGGCACCTACCCGGATGCTACAGCCGTATTCGACATCGACTCCGTGGGACTGATCAGCTTCATCCAGATGATGAATCGGGGGCTGGATTTCGCAGGCAAGCCCATCGGAGGAAAGACCGCACTGTTCGTGGGTGCTGGATGCAATCCAGGAGCGGTGGACATGGGCTTCGAGGCGGAGCGCTTTGGTCGCAAGGTTGAAGCAGGCGCCGAGTTTTTCTTCTCCCAGCCGGTGTTTGACCTGGAGATGCTACAGGCCTTCTTGGACCGGACCACGGCCTGGGCTCATGTGCCATTCATGGTCGGCATCATGCCACTGGTCAGCGCCAAGAATGCAGACTTCCTTCACAACGAAGTGCCCGGAATGCAGATCCCCGAAGACGTGCGGCGTGCCGTCCACGCGGCTGGCACCAAAGAAAAGCAGCGAGAGGTGGGCATACAGATCGCCCACGAGACCCTCGCAGCCCTTCGGCAACACCCCAGAGTTCAAGGGGCGTATGTCTATCCACCCTTCGGAAGCTACAAGGCAGTTTTGCGCGTAGTCGACGGCCTGTTGGACTCCACTGAGGTCTAAAACAAACAAAAAGGCACTTTGTTTCTTTGCAAGGTCCTGATCTTTCGATAACCTTTCCCGCGAACCACCATTTTTAGCGTTTTTTGCTGACTATGTTCGTCGGTTCAAGATTAATTTCCAAGGAAATACCAATGAGTAAATTCTTCGCGATCTTCGCTTTCGCTGTGGCCCTGCCCATGTCCAACCCCGCTCACGCGTTCATCAAATGCGACACGATGGAAGACGCCAAAAAGCAGAAGAAATGCAACAAGAAGATGACCAAGTCAGTGGCCAAGGCGCGCAAGGGTTCGACTGCCATGATGCCTTCCGCAATCGGTGACCAGTTCTCTTACCTCGATGCAGCCAACCCTCTTGATACCGACGACTGGTTCTTGGGCGTGAAGTCCATCGGCGTGAAGAAGATCGACAACATCAACAAGAATGTAGCCCAGATTGCTGGAACCATTCGCTTGGCCAACTACGCTGCACACTTGAACGCGACCGACAAGGACGCCGCTGCCGAGCTCGGTGGCAAGCTGCTTCCTGAGCTCATGAAGCTCAAGGAATCCGCACCGAAGGTCGTGGACGACATCAAAGCACTCGCAAGTGACCCCTCCGCAATGATCAAGAAGAACCCCAAAGCTGCCATGAAGATCCCCGGTGCACTGGCCAAAGCAGTCACCAACGCAGTCTCGGCTGTGGCGGACTTGCCTGGTGCTATTGGTGCCATCGAGCCCATCGCCAAGGGTGCTGCTGGTGCAGCCATCGAGGGCGCAATGGACAAGGCTGCTGGTGCTGTTGAAGGCGCCACCGATGCCGTGAAGGATGCTGCTGAAGCCGTAAAATAGACTTCATTGGCTGCATTCCGAGAGGGAGCTGGTTCGCCAGCTCCCTCTTTTGCGTTGTGATCCCCTGAAACGCTCATTTCACGGTAGGATTCGGCCCGATGGACAACCTACCGAACATTCAAAGCGGCGACAGACTCGGGCCCTATGAAGTCGGCGCTGAGCTGGGGCGCGGGGGTATCGCCATTGTTTGTGAGGCTCGGAATGTGAACGATCCGAACCAAGCTCCGTTGGCCATCAAGATCGCCCACCGGACCAACGCCCAGCGAGATCGCCGTTTCATTCGAGAATTCGAGAGACTTCGCGTGATTTCACTGCCCGGAGTGGCCCGGGTCTACGATGCTGGAACCACCGATGAACTGATTTGGTTCGTGATGGACCAGATTCCTGGGCAACCGATTCAGCATGCATTTCAGGACCTCAGCACCATTAAGCAGCGGGTTGAGATGGCCCTCGAGGCTGGAGCCCGAATATTTGATGTGCTTGCCGGCATTCACCGCCTCGGCTTCATTCACCGAGACATCAAGCCATCGAACATTCTCGTGGATGCCAACAACCAGACCCACATACTGGACTTCGGACTGGTGCGACTCCAAGAGCGGGGTGACACCGTTACCCGAGCCGGCCGACTGGTGGGCACAGTGGCCTTTATGTCACCCGAGCAGACCACAGGACTTCCCCTCACCACCGGTACCGACATCTTCAGCGCTGGCCTTGTGCTGTACGAGGGGCTGATGGGTCCGCGGCCCCGGCCGCAAAAGCAAGAAGAGTGGCTGGGTCGAATGTGTCTCCAACAGGTCACACCCATGGCCATTCGAGACCCGGCAATACCGCGAAGTCTATCCACTGCACTCGATCGACTCTTGTCCCTGGACCCCCATAGGCGACCTACGGCAACACAAGCGGCCAAGATGCTCCGTGCGGTTTCGGCGAATACGCTGAGAGCTGACTGGCCGAATCCGCCTCGGTTTATCGGACGCACCGAAGAACTGGAACAAGGCTTCACCGCCTTCGAGCCAAAAGAAAAGCGCCTGATGGTCATAGAAGGCAAGGTCGGTACCGGACGACGGCGACTCCTTGAGCAAATACAGCGACGAGCCCTACTGTATGGCACCCCGAGAGTCACCGGCGTGTGCCGGCCCCATGTACCCGGCGGGGCAGTCCTGCAGATTCTGTCCGAGATCTTCGAGACCCACGCCGATCCGGAGTGGAGGGTGAAGACAGCGGGGACCGATGTGGCCGCTTTGTTGTCCATGTGGCCATACCTTCCCTTGCCCACCCCTCCTGGAACGATTGATCGGCCCACCCTAAACGAGGTGGCCAAAGCGGCAGCAAATACCATTCAACGAAGTGTGGATTCCTGCGGACTAATGGTGGTCTTCGAGCGCCTCGATGCGATCGATAGCCTCTCTGCCCGAGTCCTCCAGATGGTTCTTCGTGACGCCCCAGATCGGCTGGCCGTGATGGCGGTCACAGAACCTCGGTGGGCGTCACCGCGCGCCACAAAGCTTGTCGATCACATGGTCTTTACCGACAAGGCCATTCGAATCGAGCTGCCCCCTCTTTCCTCACCTCAGGCCAGCGAGGTTGCTTCATCTCTCAATGAAGACTGCCCGATGGATCCCATCGATGCTTGCACGCCTCAGATGGCCCGAGACTTGGGCCTCGATCGCCTCGCCGCACGTCGTGGGGAGACTCGGCCTCAGTTTCCCGCTCAGCTGGCCGTGTTGGGACTGGCTTCATTTCCTCTGCCTTTCCAGGTGCTCCACCTCCTGAATATTGACCCATTGCCATGGGTCGATGATGGTGTGTTGATGGAGCGGGATGGTGGATTCGTATTCAAAGATGGATGGCTCAGACAAAGAGCACAGTCGATGATCTCGA
>CAWVVG010000159.1:0-7717 GCA_963932775.1 uncultured bacterium | reverse complement strand
CCAGCGGATCGGCTTGTCGGAGACCTTGGTCGCGAATCATATTGATGTGGATGCCTTCGCAGCGGTCGTTCACTCTGCAATCCGAGCAGCGTACTGATTTCCCCCTGTACTTTTTCTCCACATGGTATTTGGCGAGCGGGCGAACCTCGAGACGGCCGGTCTCGGCATTGAACAAACTCGAGTGCAGGTCCTTGGGCTCGTCGACGAGGATCGTTCCGGGTGCCATACACGCTGCCAATCCGCTGGTTCGGATGGGCAGTCCCAACGCGACGAAGAATTCCTTTGGTTCTCGGACATCCTGCTCAATCGCCGCCAGCATTTTCTCGTGGCTCGGCTGGTGCAGGTGCACCTGGGCAAGCGCGGTCTCCAACACCCCCTTGTGGTCGAGCATCCATTCCGCAGTGCTCTGGTTCAACTCGATGCGAAGCTGAACATGGGCGGGCAGGGGAGCGGCAAGCCATGTGGTGAGCTGGTCGGATGTATGTGCAATCAACTGCAACGGTACGTCGGGGAGGGAGGAGAGAGATTCTGCCGACGCGGGCCGAATGCACAATCCACGACCATCAAGCAAGGAAATCGATGGGACTTGGGAAAAGTCGTCCATTGGTATTCCAATCGACGTGCACCCGTAGGGAAGAGTCTCCGGCAACTCATTGGCCTGGTCCACCGATGGGATCCACCAGGTGTTCCATTTCTCCGCGAGCTGGGTACTCACCATCTCGTCGACCGTGTTGCAGAATGGCTCGATAAAGCAGTGCTTACACCGGTCTGGCTCCCGGCAATCGAGCGCCTTGCCTTCGTCGATATAACGGCGAACCTGAAAGCGTCGGCCGTTGACTTCGTCCAGCATCTTGTGGGGATCCTGGATCAGGTCCTCGAGGCCTTCGAGAAAGTTGACCGGGAAGCGATTGGTCCAGATATAAAAACGTGGATGCCTGTTGAGCCGGAAGACCTTCTGGAGGATGGGGAGGTATTCCTTCACGTCGTAGAACATCTCGTCGCGGTTTTTGTAGGCATTGGATTGCGGGATGACATGAAGGAGGTCGAATTCCGTCACCCCCACAGAGATTGCCAACTCAACGATCTTGTCCAGGACGCCTACATTCTGTTTATTGATGACCACGTCTACGCTGGTGATCATTCTGCGGTCTCTCACCGAGCGAATCAGCGCCTTCATCAGCTTGTTGAAACAGTCGGGGGTCTGGGTCAGGTAATCGTGGAGTTTGGGCGTGTTTCCATGCAGGGAATATGTGATCTCGCCCAGTCCAGCCTGTACGCAACGTTCGTAGAAGTCTTTGTCCGCATACTGGGTTCCGTTGGTGACGGTCTGAACCCGGTCGTAGCCAATCTCTTTGGCATACCGAATGAACTCAGGGAACAGCGGGTGCAGCGAGGCTTCGCCACCGGAGATGATTACCTTGTCTGCTCCGAGTTCCTCGATTCCCTTGCGCAGGTCCGCTTTCACGACGTCCTCGTCCAAGTAGACATTTCGCGGGGTGTCCGCATCGAGGCAGAACAAGCACTTGCTGTTGCAGGCGGTCACCGCTCGAACCCAGTGTTTCTTGCGGTTTGCAATTTCCTCGCGGTGAAGCATCTCATCGAGGTTTCGGCGTTGGCTGCGACCGCTCATGCTGGACAATGTACCTTGGCGGGCGCCCATTGGGGCCATGCCTTTTCATTTTCATGTTGGCTGGCGGTGCTGTCGGGTGCCCCGAAGAGGTGTACAGCAGACCCAATCTCAACCGGTTCTATCACTCGAAAGGGTACACTCGCGGTCGCTTGAATTCGTTTTGCGAGGTCCTCATTTTCGGGGCCAGCAGGGATCCATATTTCCTTCAATCCCCGAAGATGGAACAGTTGGTTCTTGGGCTTGTCTACCAGTGCGGTGATGTCACCGGTCAGAACGACGATTGGGAAGGACAAGCGCTGGGCCTCGCGGAGCAATGTGATGGCCTCGGGGTGGTCCATGGTTCCAACAACCTGAAGTATTGTCGCGCCTTGTTGAGCCGCCTGGACCAGGCGCATTCGGATTGCTCTTGTAGACTCTGATGCTGGGAAGCGCACAGCGATGGTGTCTTGGGCGGTCGCGGTCGCGCGCCCTGCCATGGGGTCTCCACCTAGGTTTGCCACTTCTGCCTGTCGGATACCGTCGACGACGCGGGTGGCTGGCTGGCGCCCATTGCGGCCGGGAGGCCACGAAATCGTTTCGCCAGACTGAGGGCGGGGCGTGTCCACGGCCGGCACTCGCCCAAGGGCAGCCTCAGACTCGAACTCGGTCCACCCAAACACATCCACATAGTCCTTAGGGGCGCCACTACACTCCGCTGGGCAGGCCTCGCAGCCTCCGCTTGGGGCGGGATGGAGGGGAGACGCTGAGACACCAACGGGCAACACGTAGGACGGTTGCGGAATGTGCAGGTCTTGAAATCCCGGAATCGCACATTGTGGCAGGCCCTGAAGTTGAACGGGTATGCCGTTGTTCATGGCCATCTGGATGGCGGCTTCAAGGGCTGGCTGCATAAGGCCGAACCGTGGAGCGGTTGAGACATAGCCTTGAAAGGCTGGCCCACGGCGATTGAGCATTCGGAATCGTATGGATGACACACCGAGGCGTATGAGGTGCGCAACGGTCTCCTCGAGGTGGGTGATCGTTGGCCGGGTGAGAACCACCTCCACTCCGACATCCACACCCCCATCCTTTAGGGCGGCGACTGCAGAACGTGCGCGCCGATGGGCGCCGGGGATGCCCACGAGCCAGTCATGGGCGTCGGCGCGGGAGCTATGGATGGGCAAGCGGGCAGCCCGGAGGCCGTTTTGAACCAACGACTCGACCGTCGCTCTATTGTGCAGCGCGAGTCCGTCGGTGGCCAAGACGGACCGCTGCCCGAGGGCATCGAGTAGCGATGGCATATCCGCTCGAAGGGTGGGTTCGCCGCCCCCGATGACGAGCGTGCCGCTCACTTGGGCAGCAGCCTGAAGGACCGCTTCGAGGCCGGGTTGCTCGGCAGTTCGGTCCCAATCGGAGTCGAGCTGCCCGCAATCGCGCACACGGACGGATGCAATCAGTAGGGACTCGGGTGGCAGCTCAGCTTCGGTCATTGTCCATGCGTATCGCGTCCAAGGTCCGCTGTGATGCGATACATTTGGGTTCATGGCCTTTGATGTCTCAAAATTGATGGACCGACTGGCCGATGTGGGTCTTAATCACGCTGGCGTGGTTGATGTGTCGACGTACAACGAGGGAGTTGGGGCCGAACTTCACACCGACTCACTGGCTCCGTGGGCCCGTTCGGTTGTTGTTTTTGCAAGCGGAGGGTCCGGTCTATGGGATGCATTGCTCTCCGACCTTCGGCGCAATCCCTCGCACTTTACCGACTCCACCCATCCTTTAGACGATTTCGTGCAAAGGAGCATCGATGGAGTGAACGATGCACTCGGAGGTATACAGCACCGATGGGTCCGAGCTTCTGCCGATGCGGATGTTCACTTGGATTTTAGACGCTTGGCTGTGATTGCGGGCCTGGGCTCACCGAGTCGACTTGGACTCGTGATTCATCCGAAATTTGGCCCATGGATGGGCTTGCGGGCCGCTTGTTTTCTTCCCGTAGATTTACCTGTGAGTGACCCGGCAATCGACCTGTGCGGTGGTTGCCCAGCCCCATGCATTGATGCTTGCCCCGGCGATGCCTTCGTTGACGGCTTGTGGGAGGTGAGTCTGTGTGCGGATTTTCATCGCCGGTCGAGTCTGTGTGCCGTCGACTGTGGCTCCAGGATCGCTTGCCCCGTTGGGGCGGACCACCGGTACCCTGAAATTGAACGGAGGTACCATAACGACCGCGTTGGTGGGCGGAAATTGATTGCACAACTATTGAATATTGAACATGATTATCGAGTAGGCGTCGGTCCACATTGGGGCGATTGGTCAAGCGCCGTCGAAGACACTGGCTCGGATGAATGATTGACCTTCGAGGCGTTGCCGGTACCTGCCGGAATCCGGACCAGTGATGGTCAATGAGCTGGCGCCAATGGCCCGGGCGAGCTGAATGCCGTCGTCTATGGTCTGTGCAGACATGGGTGTCTGTGGTGCCGGGGATTCCAAGTGCAGTTGAATTTGCCGCTGTGGGCTGGTGAGTTGGTTGCCCCGCAAGAGCTTTCGGGCGGCGGCGATGGCTGTTTTGGCTTGAGCGGGCTGACTTAGGTCAACTCGGAGGGCCAGGTGAGTGACCCGGTGTTCTCGTATTGCGGCCAGGTCAGAGGAATGAATCGCATCGGTCCATAGCCATCTCACCGGGGCCATCTTGTCGTCCGGTGCAGCCCAAGCGGAAGGAGGGGGCCCTTCGAAACCATGGATCACCTGTGTGCTGGCATCGAGGTCGGCCTCCCATGGGGCGCGCAGTAGGGCCGGCGGTTGAAGTCCACGCCCCCCTCTGTGGTCCCAATAAGCATGCCATGCTCCACCGCACAGGCTCCTGAACTGGCAGTCCATGCAGACCGCTTCGTGGCGCTTGTTGCCTTGGTTGTCTACCCCCTGGGGTCGGTGCTCAAGGGTGGCCTCGATGGCCTCCACACTCTGTGCCAAACCATCCTCCCAGCCCACGCACAGTGGCAGGCCACAATAAGGATTGAGCAGCTCAATGCCCTGCTGGTCCGCGATGCGCCGGGCCACACGAATGCTCGCGCCCAGGCGGTCATAGTCGGGCATCAGGTCCAAGTTTGCCGCAGCCCGTCCATGAGGCTGTACAGCCGACATGGAGATGGACCGGACGCGAGGAAGACGGTGGGCGACAAACCGAACATAGTCGCCAACAAGCTCTTGGGTGAGGCGCGCGGTCACAGGATTTAAGGCCACGCGAATTCCTGCGTCCAGTAAAGCGTCGATGCCAGTCAGACACCGTGGAAAGGCGCCGGAGAGGCCGGCCAGCTGGTCGTGGTGCTCCGGAATGTGAGAGAGGAGGGAGACAAAGGCGCTGGTCATTCCCGCCTCAGACAAGGCGTCCGCATAGCCCTCGTCGATCAGCACCGCATTGGTCTGCACTTCCACGAAGCGGATTCCACCGGCCCGGGCCTTAGCGATCAGCTCGAGAAGGCGCGCGCGCAACAGGGTGGGCTCACCGCCTGAGATGGTGAGTGTCTGGTCGCCCCGATCAATGAAGATCTGGAGTTCCGCCAGGACATCGTCCATGGGAGGTGTGGGTGGCGAGTAATCCTCCGCCGGGACATTGCAGAAAGGGCATTTTTCGTTGCAGGCCATTGTGAGGCGCAGCAATCCCTTTGTGGCGTGGCTCTCCTCCGCGTTTGATGCGGAAGGCTGACTTGGGTCGGGATTGGCCATGGAGTTGTTGTGAGTGTACCCTGCCAGCCTAATGGCTGATCTACCGAACGCATTTTTGTCTCTGCCCCGTAGCGGCGAGTCGACAACACGGACCCTTCGTCGGAAGGTCCGTCTTGTAGCCCTCAAAGAACTATTGACCCATTCGGCCGCGGGGCTGGGGCCACGGGCCGACCAGAGCATGCGGACCATTCAGGATGTGCTGTCGCGGGTGGTTCGTCAGTCTCCTGGCGCGCTCCTCGAGGCCATTGGGCATCCAGACGTACAGGTTCCGCTTCTGGTGATGAGCGCAGGGTTGCGCTCTCCTGAGGAGGTTTTGCCTTCCATGGTTCCAGCACTATTTGCCGGCCTTCAAGCCAGTGATTGCATCCTCGATGAGCCCTTGTTGTGGGAGCACCCAGTCCATCAGATCGCCTTTCCTGGCGAAGGCGTTGTTCGGTTTGATCCGTGCGCAAAGGCGCTTTTGGTGGATGCGAGTGGGCTTGCGGTCGAACTTGAAGATGGGAAGCGGGTCGATCTGCCTGGACTAGAGGCAGCGTCCAGGGCTGGGATTGAGGTGGTATCGAGGGTCACACGGTTGGGTGACCCAGCCCTGAAGCTGGAGCTTTGCATGGGTGACAGCAACCCGCTTGCGATGGATGAGGCCCACCCAGACAAGGAGGGGAATTCCATCAGTCTTGGGGGGCGGTCTACCGACGAGTGGGCGGCAGCCATCCAGGAGGCTTTGTCGATCGTAAAGGCAGGGTTGCCGGATTGGTACGAGGAACTCAGGCACACAACTCAACGAATTCTGCCGGTGGGGTTCGAGCCGGAGAAGCATCTCTCGGCTTCCTACCGGGAAGCTCCGGGCATCGTGTATATGACCCTCCACCCTGACCCGCTGACCATGGCTGAGGCGCTGATTCATGAGACCCAACATGGAAAGTTGAACCTTCTCAGTTGGCTCGATCCGGTGCTTCGAAACGCCTACTCGAGCTGGAGCGAGTCTCCGGTGCGACCCGACCTGCGGCCAGTCATGGGAGTGTTGCTGGCGGTCCATGCCTTTGTGCCGGTTGCAGCCATGCACGGTGCGCTAGCGGACCAAGGGCATCCGGTTTCCAAGACCCCACAGTTTATAGATAGGCAGGTTCAGGTTCTCGCTGGAAATGCAGGAGGGCTCGCTACCGTCGAAGCCAATGGGCAGCCCACTGAGCTCGGTAAGCGTGTGCTTCAGGGTCTCCGCGAAGTCCATGACCATCTTCTGGGCTCGCTCGACCCCGCGGTTTTGCCCAAAGATGCAATGCCACCTGGCTGACTAGAGGAGGTTTTGGGGATCCACGTCTACCGATATCCGGACACCCTTTTTGGGGCGCTCCAATATGGTGTCTTTCATTTGTTCCAGCCAAGCCCGAAAGCGAGGCACATTTCGGCCTCGCAGGACGACTTGAAACCGCCAGCGCCCAACGAGGCGGGAGAGTGGAGCGAGGGTGGGTCCGAACACCTGTATCTCCTGGCCGTCGGCCGTACTTCTGAGCCGGGCCACGAGTGCTGCACCAACCGATTGGGCCGCAGCCATATCAGCCGATTCTAGCCGCACAAGAACAACCCGGGCGAAAGGGGGGTGGGACAACACAGAGCGCTGGTGTATCTCTGCTTCATAGAAGGCATCGAGGGGCGTGTCTGGGGACACATGGGAAAAGACAAAGTGGTCCGACTGCCTTGTTTGAAGCAAAACCCTGCCCGGCTTTTCTCCCCGTCCAGCACGGCCTGAAAGTTGAGTCACAAGGCCATAGGTGCGCTCGGCACTTCGAAAGTCTGGCATGAGCAACACGTGGTCGACACCGACGACTGCGGCGAGGGTGACTCCTGGAAAGTCATGCCCTTTTGCCACCAGCTGGGTGCCCACGAGGACCTGGCTCTCACCCGCACGGAATGCAGCAAGAATGCGCTGATGGGAGCCTCGGGTTTTGGTGGTGTCGGCATCCATCCGGGTCACCTTGATGCCCGGGAGCACCTCCTCGAGTGCCTCCTCGACCCGTTCAGTGCCGTAGCCGTGAACCGAAAGCTTTGTATTGCAGGACGGACAATTTGGCTGAAAGTCCCGCCGGAAGCCGCAGTAGTGGCACGAGAGGCGGCCCTGCCGGTTGTGAAGGACCAGGCTTCCTATGCCGCAGGATGGACACTGGTAGGTCGCACCACAGCCGCTGCATTCCACCACGGGTGCATAGCCGCGACGATTGTACAGGACGATGGCCTGGTCTCCTGCTGCAGTGGTCTCTCGGAGTGCGTCGATGAGCTCTACCGAGAGCGGGTTCCCCGGTTTTCGCCCTCGCATATCGATGAGCTCTACCGACGGAAGAGGGCGAGGGGTGGCACGGGAGGGAAGTAAAAGGGACCGGTAGCGCCCCT